>CAZBDL010000106.1:0-9349 GCA_964490525.1 uncultured Victivallales bacterium
GGGACGGCCGGTGCGCCACCGAGGTCAGCAGCAGTTCACCGTCACGCCAGTTCGAGAGTCGGGCCTTGGCCTGCCGCAGCCAGGCGAGATTGACGGCAAATCGGCGGATGAACGCCGTCCGGAAAGCTGCGTCGAAGATGTCGTTGTCGGGTAGGCGGGCAGCATCGAGTCCCGACAGGAAGAGGTCGGCAAAGGCGGTGGCGATGGCGATGTCGGCGGCGGCGGGAGGGGGGGGAGCGCCAAGGCAACCGATCGCCTGGAGAAAGACGGGATCGAGATGGTGAATCTTGACATGTTCGCGCAATTCCGCATGGGCGGGATCACCCAGGAGATAGCCCCGCGCGCCGGACCTCCCAGGCGTGAACGCGGTCAAGGGCGACTGGCGCCAATTCCGCTTGGCCATGGTAAGCCGTTCCCGCCAGAGACGGCGACATGACGGCTGGTCCTCCGGATCGCCAACCAGAGGCAATCCGGCATGACTTCCCTCCCGTTTTCCATACCACCAGGTGGCTAGGATCATCGGCAACTTGTACTCGACCAAGGCGCAGGCCCGGAGATCCGTTTGCTCGCCGAGCGCTTCCGTGGTCCCGACATAGGCCGTGAAGATCTGCCGGAAACCGTCTTGATATTCCTGGCCGGGGAAACGCGGATGGAAGGATTCCAGCCAACGCCCGACGCCCATGGCGCAAATGGCGGGCAGGGTCTGGGGCTGGTTGTCGTGTTCGGTCATGAAAGGGGTCGCCGGGCGACCAGCCACAGGTGAGAGGAGAGGCCGTGCGCCGCCAGGAAGTCCTGGAAGCCGCCACCCAGCCGATCCCAGGCCTCGATCAGGACATGGTGCAGGAAAGGCTCGGCGGAGAGGTCAAGGCGGCCGTCAAGGACGGCGTTGCGCACCAGTTCGGCATCGAGGCGTCCGGGGGTCTGCGTCTCGATCACCTCGAAGCCGTGGTGTACGGCCAGCCCGCGTAGCGACGCCTCATGAAAATAGTTCAGGTGGCTGGGGCCGGCGATGTTGCCGGACTTTTCCCCCAGTTTCAGCAGGTCGAAGCCGCGAATGTTGGGAGTAGTCAGGATCAGCAGGCCGCCCGGCCGCAGGGCGCGCCAACAGCCCGTCAGGAAATCGCCGGGGGCAAAGAGATGCTCGATCAACTCGAAGGCGGTGATGACGTCGCACCCGCCCAGGTCCGCCTCCTCGATGGGCGCCTCGACCGTCTCGATGCCACGCTCCCGACAGGCCTTGGCCGCATTCGGCGACAACTCTACCGCCAGCACCCGCTCGACCCCTCCCTGTTCCTTCAGCACCTCGCAGAAGGTGCCGTAGCCGGCGCCGACATCGGCCACCGTGCCCCCGATGCCGTGCCGACGGCAGATCTCCAACAGGCGCTCTGCCCGCGGCGCGAAGATCTTCTCCCGTCGGGCCGCCTCCGACTTCGGAAAGATCTGCTCCACGAAGCAGCGGTTGGCTGCCGAAGCGCGGTAATGCTCCGCCAGCAGCGAGGCCGTCGGACGTGGATTGATGTACAGCGTGCCACAGGCCGGACACGCGGCAAAGCGGAAGCCCTCCTTGCGGAAACGCTCCTCGTCGCGGTCATGGCCACAGGCCGGACATGGCACCATGACGAATTCGGCGGCCCGCGCCATCAGCCGCGCCAGGTCCTGAGCCTTCAGCTCGGCGTGACGCCGCATCAGTTCCGGATCGCGGAGTTCGCTGATTTTCATGAGAGTCCTTATGAAGGTTGGCCGCAAAAAAGCGCAAGAGGCTATGAATCAGAAAGAATTAACTTCTTTAGTTCAATCCGAGGTGCACCGAAGTTAATCAGCCAGCATAATATTCCCCTAGAACCGTGCCGTCCTCGTCCCGAACCTCAAGCGGATGCTGTTGAACAACCTTTAATCCGGCTTTGCGAAGACGATGTGCCAGTCCGTTTTCATACACTTTTTCCAAATGACCATGTCGCAGATAAGCATGCAATGCCAAGCTGGTTTCTCTGATACGGTCGCATAATTCAAACACTGGATCCTTCATTTAACTTCCCCCTCTTTCCTGTTCCCCCTTTTGTGGTTTTGTCACAATCCTCGCTGTCGGATGAGCGCGAAGGCCTCGGCGGCCTCGACCCCGATAGCGCTGCCGCGAAGCCGGGCCAGGGCGGTGATCGCCTCGGGCGACCGGGGATGCGGGAAGGCGCGTCCCTCGGATTCGTATTCGGCCATCGCCGCTAGCTTCGCATTGAGGCTGGCCACGATGTCCACGAAGACATTCGGCGCAAAGGCGGGCGGGAGCTGCTGGAAGGCCCATTCCGTCGACGAGAGCACCTCGAAGGCGTAGACGGCGCGGATCCCGCTGCCGGGAACCGGGCGGGTGGCGGTGAGGACGGCGCGATGGGTGACGGCATGGTCGATGTTGAGGTCGCCGCCATGGTGGGTGAAGACCAGCTCCGGGTTGATCCGGGCAATGTGCTCCTCGATCGGCTTGACCACGTCGAGCAGCGGCAGGCTGTCGAAACGGTTGTCCGGCAGGCCGAGACAGGTAACCTGGCCCACCCGCAGGCGGTCGGCGGAACGCCGGGCCGCTGCCGTCAGGGCGTCGGTCGCGGCGGCATCCGCCTGTTCACGCCGGGCGCAACGCGAGGTCGCTCCTTCACCCAGGATGAGGACCTCGACGCGGTGTCCCGCCGTAGCGAGCTTCGCCATCGTGCCGCCGGCACCGAGGACTTCATCGTCCGGATGTGCCGCGACGACCAATACTGGGGAATTGTTCTTCATGATGGAATCCTTTCAGATAAATGGCCACAAAGAGGCGCAAAAGGCACAAAAGTAAATACCCCAGTCTAGTTATGCTATCTTCGTAATTATTGTGACTTATGTGCTTTTTTGCGGCTATATTTGGCTTCGCTTGCGGTCGGTCAGAAGCTGAGCGCCGCGGCGAGTTCTCGGATACGGTCGGCGACGGTGCCGGGAACCTCGTCGAGGATCTCGGTGATCACCGGGTTTGCGGCTAGGCGCAGGCTGCCGTGGGCGACATGTCGGTTGAGGGTCTGCACCTCAAGATCCGGGTAGATTTCGTGCATGAGGCCGGCGATGGCGGAGACGGCGACATTCTCGGCGGAGACATTGTAGAGGCCGGACGGCAGGCCGCCACGCACGGCCCGCTCGATGACCCGGGCGACATCGGCGACGGCGATGAAGGGCCTCACCTGCTCTCCCTTGCCATGCAGGCTGATGCGTCGGAAATACTTTGCCTCGAAGACGAAGCGGTTGATGACCGCCTCGAAGCGCATGCTCGGGCTGTGGCCGAAGACATTGCCAGCGCGCAGGATGGTTGTGGCCGTCTCGCCCTTGTCCAGCAGGCGGCGGACCTGCTCCTCCCCGCGCAGCTTGGAGAGGCCGTAGCTGCTGTTCGGGACGGGACGGGTTTGCTCGCTCACCTCGTCTTCGGCAAACCCGTACAGCGAGGTTGTGCTGAGATGAACGAGCCGCGGTGTCTTGGCGTCCTCGATGGCATAGGCCAGTTCGGCCGTGCCCCAATGGTTGATCTGGTCGTAGGTGTGGGGGCTGTCGCTGGCGTAGGGGGTGGAGACGCGTGCGGCCAGGTGGAGGACGACATTCGCGCGGGCCACGGCTTGGCGCAGCTTGCGGCTGTCGAGCAGGTCGCCCTCGACGACCCGCACGTTGCCGCGTCCGGCCAGCTCCGGCTGGGTGAAGAGGGCGTGGTTGCCACGGCTGAAGTTGTCGTACACGACGATGCTGACGATGTCGCCCGGGTTGGCGACCAGCCGACGGATGACCTCGGTGCCGAGGTAGCCGGCCCCACCGGTGATGAGCAGGTTCATGGTATTCCCCTGGAATTGTGAAGATGAATGGTTTCTGCCGTCCCTTCAGGACTCCGATATTTGTTGGGGTATTGCCTTGTCCCAGGGCTCACGCCCTGGGCTAAATCTATCGCCCTTTCAGGGCTAAAATCCCGCATTCTCAGTCCCGAAGGGACGGCAGATGTTAGCCCAGGGCGTGAGCCCTGGGTTGAATGCACCCACCATGACCGGAGCCCTGAAGGGGCGGCAGACATTTCCCGGCCAGAAAAAGCCTAGCCTGATTTATTCACAAACGCAGTGGGGCGCAGATGCTAGGCGCTGAGGTGAAGCTGTGGTGACTTTTTTATGAATAATTCAGGCTAGCGTGTATGCAGGCCGCATTCGGTCTTCTTCATGCCAGCCCAGCGGCCCTGACGGCCGAGCCCGGGCGTCAGGGTGGTGCAGGGCTCGCAGCCGACGCTGTCGGTGGCGCCCGGAGCCAGGGGATGTCGCGGCAGGTTGAAGAGGTCGATGTAGGCGTTGATCATCGCGGCGGTCCATCCGAGCATCGGATGATAGCGGTGGACGCCCCGGGAATCCTCCTCCTCCTCGGCCATCTGCCGTCGCACTTCGGTCTGGTCGCGCCGCACGCCATTGACCCACAGGTCGTAGTTGCGGAAGACACCGAGCAGGGGCTGGACCTTGTTGAAGTCGCAGCAGCGGTCGGGGTCGCTGGTATAGAGCAGGTCGCCCTTGGCGTTGCGCTGCTCGGACTTCGGCACCGAAGGGCGGAGAATGACCAGTTTCAGCCCGAATTCGGAGGTCAACTGATCCCGGTAGCGAAGGGTTTCGGGGAAGTGATAGCCGGTGTCGAGGAACAGCACCGGAATCTTGAACGGCATGCCCCCGAGAATGTGCAGTAGCACCGCGCTCTGGGTCTGGAACGACGATGTCGCAAACATCCGCCGGCCATCGGCATGGAACGACGTCAGCTTGGTCCGGATCCGTTCCAGATGACCGCTGAAGTCGGGGAAGTCGTCGGGGCTGGGGGGCGGTTTCATGCGTTGCTTCCGGTTGATCCAACAAACATAATCTGATTACGCGAAATCAGCCCAATCGAGGGCCTCGCCGGCGCGATACCCGCACGGGGCGGAAAGGCGGCAAACGGCATCTACGTCGGTGACCGCGACTGGCTGGCCGTCGCCGGCCACGCGCTTGGTGGCGAACATCTCGGGATCCAGACGGGTGCCGCGCGGCACCTCGCGGTTGAAGACCAGGAAACGTCGAGTCCTCACCCTCATTTCCATCTCGCCGGGGGTGGGCTCCTTGCGGCCATGGCCAAGCGCCGCCTCGGTGTCGCGCACAGACTTGACCAAGGCGGTCAGCTCCGCCGGTTCGGCGGAGAAATGATGGTCGGGGCCTTCCTGGGCCTTGTCGAGCGTGAAGTGCTTTTCGATCATGTCCGCGCCGAGGGCAACCGCCGCGACGGCCGCAGTGGTGCCGAGGCTGTGGTCGGACAAGCCTACCCGATGTCCGGGAAAGAGGGTGCGCATGAGCGGAATCGCCCGCAAGTTGAGGCTCTCCGGCGGTGCGGGATAGCTGACCGTGCAATGGAACAGACGGCATTCCTTGCCGGCCGGGCCGAGGTTGGCCAAGGCCGTCTCGATGTCGCCGACCGTGCCCATGCCGGAGGAGAGGTACACCTCGACCTCCTCGCCCAGCTTGGCGATTTCCCTCAGCAGCAACAGGTTGGTGAGGTTCGAGGAGCCGATCTTGAGGCGGCGGATGCCCAGCTCGCGGCATTTGCGCACGGTCAGCACGCTCGGCACCGTGATCATGAAGTCGATGCCCGTCTTGCGTTCGGCGAAGTCCCGCAGCTTGCCCACCTGCTCCTGCGTGAACTCCATCTTGCGGAACAGGTCGTGGAACGGGGTGCCCGGCACGGCGATCTCGTCGGCGATGATGTACTGGAACTTGACGCAGTCCGCGCCGCATTCCTTCGCCGCCGTGATCATCCGCTGCGCCGTCGCAAAATCGCCGTTGTGGTTGATCTCGGCTTCCGCAATCAGATAGGTCTGCGATGACATGGGGGAACCTTTGGGTTAAGATTGGGTCTTGCTGATGGTGTCGCCGCCCTGCGGGGGCTCTGGCGTTTTTGGGTGGACTTTTTCCACGGGCTCACGCCCGTGGCTACGAATGTGCCATCCCCTGCGGGGATTCAAGACGACATTGTGTGTGTCTTTTCCACGGGCTCACGCCCGTGGATATTTGCCGTCGTCGGATGACAATTCCCCGATACTCCCGAGATCCTTTTCGAACTCGGGATTTTTCCCTCCGGGGCCGGGGTCAAGACCTGCGGGGATTCAAGACGGTCATCTGACTCTTAGCCCTCGCAGAGGGCGGAACATTCATAGCCACGGGCGTGAGCCCGTGGAAACGCACACCCCAAGACCATCAAGCCCCCGCAGGGTGGCGGTACAACCATGCTCCCCGCCAACGGGATTTTCGACGCGTCACGTTATTCATGGTGAGCCTAGATTATTGCTTCCGTTCCCCGATGCGGCGGGCGGGATAGCCGAGGTAGACGCCGTCGGGCTCGGTGTCTTTGCTGACGACGGCGCCGAGGCCGAGCTGGCAGCGGGCGGCGACCTTCACGCCATTGAGGACGAGGGCGCCCGGGGCGATCCAGGCGTTGTCCTCGACGACGACGCTGCCGCAAAGCGTCGCGCCTGAGGAAATGAAGCAGTTTTTCCCGATGGTCACATTATGTCCAATATTGACATTGTTGCCGATCTTGGTGCCTGTTCCGATGACGGTGTCCTGCAGGATGCCCTTGACGATGGTGGTGTTGGCGCCGACGTCGACCTGGTCGCCGATGTCCACGCCGCCGAGATGGATGAAGCGCGGCGCATATTCCCCGTCCTCCTGGGCGTAGGCGAGGCCGACCGCGCCGATCACCGCATTGGCCTGGATGCGGCATCCCGCGCCGATGCGAGCCGGGGCATGGAGAACGGTTCCGGTGAAGACTTCCGTGCCTTGGCCAAGGGAGACGCCTTCCTCGAGGTGGGCGCGCAGGGAAATCTTCGCCTTTGGGAAGGCCTTGGCCGGGTCGGACAAGGCCGGGCGCCAGACATTCTCATAATCCTTGCCAATGATCTCGCAGAACCGGGCCATCGGATTGGGTACGCCGACCACGGCCTTGGCCGCGAAATTCGCAATTCCGGCGGCCGTTTCCGGGCGGACCAGCAGGATGGCGGCCGGGATGGCCGCGGCCGCAACCGCATCGGTGCCGCTGTAGAAGACGATGCTGTCGGGATCGGCGTGGCTGAGGCCGGCCGCGAACTTCGCAACGGCAGTTGCGTCGCCGCAGAGCTTGCCTTCGATGTTGGCGGCGCAAAGGGGGGTGATCGGGTAGGTCATGGGGAGAAGCTCCAGTCGCGGGTTGCGGGACTCGAGTCATGGGACACGGTGCGGGACACGGGCTTCCGGGCGCGAGTTTCGGGTCACGGGTCAAGGAATTGCCGCGTTATGGACGAGAGCGGCAAATCACGCGCCCCGAGCATGGCGTGTCAGAATTGATTTGTCCACCAGCCGTCCAGAAACATATCGATGAAGCACACTGGCCATGAGGGTTTGGTATGGCACTCCGTCCTCGACCGCAATGGTCTGCAACTGCTCAAGATCCTTGGAGGAAATCCTGATGTTGACTCGGCGATCCTTGGCCAAGGTGTTCCGGGCGTATTGCCGGTGTCGCGCCATGGCGCTTTCGCGATCCTTCACCGGGAGCCAATCGCCTCGTTCGAAGGCATCAAGGATTTCCTGTTCTTCCTTATCTAGATTGGGCGTCTTCATTTTTTTCTCCCAAGTAATGTCGCGTTGCTTTTCTACTGGGGATGATGGTTTTCAGAAACCGGCCTTCGGCTGTTTCCACAAAGGGAACAAGATATACGTAGCCGTTGATGTACACCACAAGAATCTGTTGCCCAGGATATTGTTGCTGGTCGTGATGCTCGTACACATCGAGCAAATCACCCGATTCAACATGCATCACAACCTGCTCAAAGCTGAATCCACGTTCTGCCTTGAGCCGTTCGTTCTTTTCAGAATTCCAACGATAGTAGTCCATGGGTATTATATCACATCGTGTGCCTTATGGCAACAGGATACGCTTGGAAAAACAAAGCGGTCCATTCTAGGAACGAAGCGGACTCAGGCTTAGGGTTGCCCTTATTTCCGCGACTCGCCGATGAACCGGGCGAGTTCATTGAGGGTGCGCATGTCGTTCATGCGTTCGTCGGGGATCTTGATGCCGGTCTTCTCCTCGACGGCGAGGAAGGCATTGAAGAGCTCGAGGGAGTCGACGCCTTGCTCGGCGAGGGGCTTGGCGGGGTCAAGCTTTTCGGGATCGGGAAGGTCGCCGGACTCCTTGAGGGCGGCATAGATGTCGGCGAGGATGGGATCCATGGGACGCTCCTGTGGTATGGGTTCGAGGGGGAATGACCAGGGAAGGAAAAGGCTGGAGGAACACGCGCAACGCGCAAGGAAACCATGGGTTTTTGAGTGTAAATTATCAAATAATAGGTCTGACACCATGGGCCTTGGCGGAGCAGGCGGCGATCCCGGGGGTGACGGGCGCGGGACGATGGCTGCGCGTGTTGCCGGATCCGCCCCCGATGCCCGCTTAGCGGCGGGTGAGGATGGTGGTGGCCCAGGAGAGGCCGACGCCGAAGCCGCAGAGGATGAGGCGGCGGTGGGCGGTGGCGAGCTCGGCCTCGACCATCATCGGGATGGAGGAGGAGACGGTGTTGCCGTATGAGCCGACGACGAAGGGGACCTTGTCCGGGGGCAGCTCGAGGCGCTTGGTGATGGTGTCGACGATGAACTTGCTGCCCTGGTGCAGGAGGAAGCGGTCGATGTCGTCCTTGCCCAGGCCCGCCTTGGCGAGGCATTCGGTGACGCTGCCGGGGACGGTCTTGGCGGCGAAGTTGAAGATGGCGCGTCCATTCATGTAGAGCTTGCCCTGGCGGCAGATGAGCTCGCCATGGTCCTTGCCGAGGGTCCCGAAGACATAGGGTCCGGCGGTGAAGACGGGCTGGTCGTTGAGGAGGGTGACGGTGGCGCCGTCGCCGAAGAGCAGGACGGTGTTCTTGTCCTGGGGGTCGATGATCTTGGAATAGGGGTCGGCGGTGAAGAGCAGGGCGCTGCGGAAGCCGTTGGCCTGCATGAAGGCCTCGACGACGGAGAGGGCGTAGACGTAGCCGGAGCAGCCGAGGGAGATGTCGAAGCAGGCGCAGTCGGAATTGAGGTCGAGCTTGCCGTGGACGATGGCCGAGGAGTGGGCGTAGACGTAGCCGGAGCAGCCGAGGGAGATGTCGAAGCAGGCGCAGTCGGAATTGAGGTCGAGCTTGCCGTGGACGATGGCCGAGGAGTGGGGGATGTTGTAGTCGGGATTCTGGGTGACGAGGATGAGGGCGTCGACCCGCGCCGGGGCGGAGCCCTTGGCCTGCAGGCGCTGATAGGCTTGGACGCAGAGGTCGGAGGTGTCCTCGCCGGGGCCACGG
>CAZBDL010000107.1:0-9349 GCA_964490525.1 uncultured Victivallales bacterium
GCGAGGGCATCTACGGCAAGGTCCACTTCAAGCACCGCGCCATCGGCGTCATCCCTGTCGATCCCCAGGGCTTCACCTGGCTGGTCGGACAGCATCGCTATCCTCTTGACGCCTGGTCCTGGGAGATCCCCGAGGGCGGCGGTGCCATGGACGAAGAGCCCGCCGAGGCCGCCCGGCGCGAACTTCGCGAGGAGGTCGGCCTGGCCGCCGCCAAGCTCACCGAAATCCTCCGCCTCCACCTCTCCAATTCCGTCTCCGACGAGGAGGCCGTCATCTTCCTGGCCGAGAACCTTTCCGCCGTCTCCCCCGCGCCCGACGACACCGAGCGCCTGGAGATCCGCCATCTCCCCCTGCGCGACGCCCTGCGCATGGTCATGGATGGTGCCATCACCGATGCCATGAGCGTCGCTGGCCTGCTCAAGATGTCCCTCCTCGGCAGGATCCCCGATCCTGTCCCCATCGTCCACCGCGACGACTGGTGCGCCGTCGTCGACAAGCCCTCCGGGGTCGTCGTCCATCGCGGCCCCGACGCCCCTGACCGCGACGCCCTCCTGCAACGGGTCCGCGACCAGGTCGGCGCCAAGGTCTATCCGGTCAACCGCCTCGACCGCCCCACCTCCGGCCTCGTCCTCTTCGCCCTCGGCCAGGAGCAGGCCGCCGCCTTCTGCGCCCTCTTCCAGGAACGCGAGGTCGAGAAGGTCTACTATGCCGTGGTGCGGGGCTGGATCGAGGAGGCGGGCGTCATCGATTATCCTGTGCGGACCGCCCACTCGGCCACGCCCCAGCCCGCCGTCACCGCCTACCGACGCCTCGCCACCGCCGAGCTGCCGGTCGCCGTCGGCCCCTATCCCACCGCACGCTACTCCCTGGTCGAGCTGCGCCCGCAGACCGGTCGCCTTCACCAGCTCCGCCGACATTGCGCCCACTTGCGCCATCCAATCATCGGCGACACCACCTACGGCGACCCCGCCCATAACCGCCTCTTCCGGGCGCGCATCGGCTGCGGACGGCTCCTCCTCCATGCCGCCCGCCTTGCCTTCGTCCACCCCTTCACCGGCACCCCCGCCAGCTTCGCCTGCCCCGTCCCCGGCGATTTTTGCAATGCCTTGGCCTGGTTGGGCATCGCCCCACCCGGGCCCGAGGAGGGGAAAATCCTAAATCCGAAATCCGAAATCCGAACCGACCTTGAAGCTTGAAGATTGAAGCTTGGAGATTGAGGATTGAAGACGTGGCCTGCCGCATGGGACGTTGAACGATGGGCGCTTTTGCAGATCGGCACGACGACGGCATGACGATCATCCCTCCCGGATCGAAGCGCAGCCAGAGCCCAGTACCGCCGAGCTCCCGCTCGGCCTCGGCCCCGGATGGCAACGCCTGCAAGGCCGCCACTGTCCCCTACCGCCGCCAGGGACGGCGCTTCTCCTGCGGCCCGGCCTGCGCCTGGATGGCCTTCCGCACCATGGGCTTGCGCGTCTCCGAGCCGCGCCTCATCCGCATCCTCGGCGCCGCTTCCCGCCGCGGCACCTGGCCTGCCGACTGGCGCAAGCTGGCCGACGCCTTCCCCGTCGAGATCCGCATCGACGACGGCCTTTCCCTGCGCCAGCTCGAACGCCGCCGCCGCCATGGCTGGCGACAGATCCTCCTGGTCACCGCCGATGTCCCCCACTATGTCCTTTACCTCGGACGCGACGGCGGCGACGTCCTCGTCCATGACCCCTGGGACGGCCCCGCCCGGCGCATCCCCGCCCGAGTCTTCGCCCGCCGCTGGCAGGTCGTTGACACCTGGACCCCCGACCGCATCTTCCATTCCCGCCGCTGGGCCGTCGCCCTCCGCCCCGCCATCGCACCACCTGTCGCCGCCCCCCCTGAACGCCTAACGCGCAACGTCCAAGCGCCCTGCGCCCTGGGCTTTTCACGCAGGCGGACGGCCCTGAAGTATGCCGGTTTCGCCGAAACGGGCACGGCCCGCGCTATTTCAGCAGGCTGAAGGCGGGCACCCGGGCGGCCGCCGCCTTGTCGAAGGTGATGATCCCCGTGCAGCCATGGCTCAGCGCCGCATGCGCAATCAGGATGTCCGCCAGGCCGCCGCGGGTCCTGCCGCCATCAGCCAGCAAGCCGGCCACGGCCTGGTCGTTCTCCATCACGAAGATGGGCATCCGGCGGAGCGCCTCGATGCCGCCGATGATCTCCTCCCGCCCCTTGCCGTACGCGCTTTCCAGCACCCAGATCGTCTCCAGCAGCACGGTCAAGGGGATGAAGAGGACTTCCCGATCCGCCTCGGCCCGCTTCAGCCGCCGATGCACCGCCTCCGCCTGCGCCGCGTCGTCGCGCACCAGGAAGCGCACCAGGACATTGGTGTCGACCGCCATCATCCCGGTCGCCCACCGAGCCGGGCCGCCACCGCCCGGTCCATCTCCGCCACGGTCAGACGCCGGGAGGCCCGGGCATGGAGCCGCCCGAAGACCTCGTCCACGGACAGTGTGATGGGCTTGAGCACGGCCTCGGAACCGCCCCGCACGACAAATTCGATCCGGTCGCCGGTGTGCAGCCGGAGCGAGTCGCGCACCGACTTCGGGATGGTGACCTGCCCCTTGCTGGTCAACGTTGCCGTCGTCATGGCCCAAATTCCTTACATTTTATTATTTCCCTTACAATATGGCAAGGAGAAGCCGGATGTCAACCGCCGCCGGAAAACTTTCGCCTCCGGGCTTGCCCTGCGGTCTTTGCCCGAGTATTGTACGCGCCCCTCATCATTGAGGGACGGTGGGCAGGCCCCAGGTTGCTTGACGCCTCCCGCCGGCAACACGCCCAACCAAAGGAGTGGGAATGCAAGCTCAAGCCAAACACAAGCTCTGTCGTCGGATCGGCAGCTGCATCTGGGGCAATCCGAAGTGCCCCAGCAACAAGCGGCCCTATCCCGCCGGCGCCCACGGCAAGGGACGCCAGCGCAAGCTCTCCACCTATGGCGAACTGCTCCTCGAGAAGCAGAAGCTCAAGGCCTACTACGGCCTCACCGAGAAGCAGCTTCGCGTCGCCTACACCAAGGCCAAGAGCGGCACCGGCTTCGCCCACGAGAAGCTCCAGCGCAACCTTGAGCTGCGCCTCGATGCGGTCGTTTTCCGCAGCGGCCTCGCCCCCAGCGTCTTCGCCGCCAAGCAGGCCGTCAACCATCGCCATATCCGCGTCGACGGCAAGGTCGTCGACCGCGCCTCCTACCGGATCCGCCCCGGCCAGGTCATCAGCATGAGCGCCGAGAAGTCCCCGGCCCTCGCCACCGCCGCCCGCAACAGCAACGTCACCGTGCCCGGCTATCTCGAGGTCGACCGCGAAAACCTCAAGGTCACCATCGCGGGCGAACCGGCCATCGACGACATCCACACCGGCATCGAGATCATGCGCGTCATCGAGTACTACGCCCGCTGACCGCCCCCGATTGCCCACCCACCAGGCCGGCCGGACTTCCCGGTCGGCCTTTTTTCATCTCCCCCTCCTGCCATGAACCTCGTCCTCTTCAGCGCCGCAGACCGGATCGGAAAATCCCGCATCATCCTGCGGGATCGCCGCTTCCGGCACCTCGTCGAACTCCTGCGCGTCTCCCCCGGCGACACCGTCCGGGTCGGCGAGATCGGCGGCCCCCTCGGCGTCGGCACCGTCGTGGCCATGGCCGACGCCCAGGCCGAGCTGGCGATTGCCCTTGACCGCCCCCCGCCGCCCCCGCTGACGGCCACCCTGATCCTCGCCCTGCCGCGCCCCAAGGTCCTGCGCCGCCTCCTGCAGACGGTCGCCACGATGGGCGTCAAGCGCCTCTTCCTGACCGCCGCCGCCAAGGTCGAGAAGAGCTACTGGCAAAGCCCTTTCCTGACGCCGGAGGCGATCCGCGAACAGTTCCTCCTCGGCCTCGAACAGGCCGCCGACACCGTCCTCCCCGAGTGCCATCTGCGTCCACGCTTCCGGCCGTTTGCCGAGGACGAACTGCCCGCCCTGACCGACGGCGCCACCGCCCTCGTCGCGGATCCCGACGCCGATACCCCCTGGCCGGACCGCGTCCCCGGCCCCATGACCCTGGCGGTCGGCCCTGAGGGCGGCTGGACTCCCTTCGAGCTGAACCTCCTGCGCCAGGCCGGCTTCACCCCCGCCCGCCTCGGCTCCCGAATCCTCCGCTCCGAACAGGCCGTCCCCGCCCTCCTCGGTCGCCTCCTCTGACTGAGCCCGGGGGCAAGGGCAAAAGCCCGGATCACTCACCGGCCTGCGCCCCGTAATCTCTGCCTGTGCCGCTACTGTCCTTGACGGATCCAGACGGTCATTTCGCCGGGGGCGCGGTTGGCCCAGAGGAAGTAGGGGATGGCGGTGAGCGGGGTGGATTCCCAGGTGGATGCGCCCAGCGGGCGGTAGAGCTGTCCGTCCCAGTTGCCGAGGCGGCGCCGTCGGCCCTCGGCCTGGATGACGGGGACGCCGCCGAGGAGGGAGGGTTCGTGGCGGACTTGCAGCGGGGCGTCGTCGGGAAGCACGAGGTCGGCGAGGCGCGGGCCGTTGTCGGCCTCCTCCAGGCAGTAGACGATGGGGCCGCGCTGGAGGGCGATGCGGCCGACGTCGGCGACGACCTCGGGATGGGCCTCGATGCGCTCGGGGGGCATGGGCAGGTCGAGGAGGACGCGGTCGCCGTCGGCCCAGCGGCGCCGGATGGCCGCATAGCCGTGTTTGGTGGCCTGGGCCAGGTCGACGGGTTGGCCGTTGACGGACAGGGCTGGCTGTCGGCACCAGCCGGGAAGGCGGACGTGGAGGGTGAACTCGGCGTCATGGTCGAGGCCGAGCTCGAAGGCGACCTGTCCGTCCCAGGGGTACTCGGTGCGCTGGCGCAGGGTCAGGGTCGCCCCGGCGAGCTCGACGGTGGTCTCGGCATCGGCGAAGAGGTGCACCCAGAGGGCGTCCGGGGTTTGCGAATGGAGGTAGCCGCCGAGGCTGGCGAGGAGGCGGGCGACATTGGGCGGGCAGCAGGCGCAGCTGAACCATTCGGGGCGCTGGTTGGCCCAGTGGCGGTAGCGGACCTCGTCCGGGTGGGAGGCGAGGGGGTTGACATAGAAGAAGCGCTGGCCGTCGGGGGAGACGCCGCAGAGGACGCCGTTGTAGAGGGCGCGCTCGATGACGTCGGCGACGTCGCCGCGCGGCTCGGCGGCGAGGAGGCGGGCGCCGAAGAGGATGAGGCTGATGGCGGCGCAGGTCTCGGCGTAGGCGGAGGCGTTGGGCAGGTCGTGGGGGAAGGTGAAGTTCTCCCAGCGGTGCTCGGAGCCGATGCCGCCGATGACATACATCTTGCGGCTGACGATGTCGTCCCAGATGCGTCGGCAGGCGGCGAGGAGGGCGTCGTCGCCGGTGGCGATGGCGACATCGGCCATGCCGGCATAGAGGTAGCAGCCGCGCACGGCATGGCCTTCGGCGGTGGCCTGCTCGCGCACGGGCAGGTGGGACTGGTTGTACTGGAGCCACCGCTCGAATTCAGGATGGGCGGTGTCGGCGGGCTGGCCGCGCCGCGCGGCCTCGTCCAGGTAGTAGTGGGGCTGGCGTCCGCGCTCGTCGATGAAGAAGCGGGCGACCCGCAGGCTGGCGGCGTCGCCGGTGCAGCGGTGGAGCTTCATCAGGGCCAGCTCGACCTCGGGGTGGCCGGGGTAGCCGCGGAGCTTGCCGGGCTCGGGGCCGAAGGTGGCGTCGAGGTGCGCGGCCATGCGCAGGGCGACCTCGAGCAGCGTCCGCTTGCCGGTGCCGGCGAAATAGGCGACGGCGGCCTCCATCATGTGCCCCAGGCAGTAGAGCTCGTGCATGTCGCGCAGGTTGGTCCAGCGCTTGCCGGGCTCGACGCAGGTGTAGAAGGTGTTCAGGTAGCCGTCCGCCTGCTGGGCGCGGGCGATGTCGGCGATCGCCGCGTCCGCCTCCGCCGCCAGCGCGGGATCGGGGTCGGTGGCCAGGGAATACCCCACGGCCTCGAGCCACTTGGCGACGTCGGAGTCCCAGAAGATGTGCGGCGGGTTCGGCATGCCCGGTTTCCAGTCGAGACTGAAGGCGGCCAGCCGGCCGGTCTCGCGGCAGTGCCGGAGGACGGCCGGCAGGGTCCCCTGGCGGTTGGCTTCGAGGCGGGGCTTCCAGAAGCCGCCGGTGAAGCGGACGCGATGGTGCGGCACGGACGCGGTGGCGGGCGCATGGGTGGTCATATCCGACGTTCCTTCCGATTGGCGTCATTCCCGTTCTCCAGCTATATTATTGCGTGAAGTGACGCCCGGCAAGCATGCGGAAGCGCATAAAAAGATGACAAAACCGACCATGCTTTCCCTGTTCTTGTCCTTGCCGGTCGAACCGGCCGGGGCGGGGCTCTTTGTCTCCGCCGGTATCGGGTCGCATCCGGTGCGGGTCATCGACTCCTACGAGATCATCCTGGTCGACCGGGGGCGCCTGGAGATGTTCGAGGAGGAACGGCGCCTCTCCCTGGGGCCGGGGGACGCGCTGCTGCTGACGCCGGGACGGCGTCATGGCGGGGCGGCGCCCTATCCGCGCGACCTTGCCTTCTACTGGCTGCACTTCCATCTGCGCGAACGGGGCCGACGGCGCGTCGCCGCCGCCTCCGCCTCTGGCTTCGCGGGCACGCTGTCGGTGCCGCAGACGGTGCATCTGGCGGATCCGAACCGCTTGCGCGTGCTCTTCCGCCGGTACCTGGACGACCGGGAGTCCGGCGTCTTCACGCCCCTGGCCGGGGGGCTGCTGGTGCTGCTGATGCTGGCCGAGATGGCGGCCGACCCGGGGGCGTCGGCGGGCGCCGCCGGCCTGCGCCTGGCGCAACTGGCCAAGGCGCACATCGATGTGCATGCCGCCGATCCCGGCCTTGGCGCGGGTTCGCTGGCCCGGGCGCTGGTCTGCAATCCCGACTACCTGGGCCGGGTCTTCCGGCAATGCTTCGGGCAGACCCTGACCGAGGCCATCCACCGCCGCCGGATCCAGCTTGTTGCCGACCAGCTCCTGACGACGCCGCGGACCATCGCCGAGGTCGCCGCCGACTGCGGGTACGCCGACATGGCCTTCTTCCGCAGGCGGTTCCGCCGCCTGCACGGCGTCAACCCCGCCGCCTTCCGCCGCCTCTACCGGCAGTGGCACACCAATTCCCGCTGAACCGCCGGCAGGCGACCTCTTTGCGCTGCGGCAGCCGCGGGCGGCAGGTTGCACGATTCCCCTTGAAAGATATATTTAGGTCATCATAAGGAGGCAGGCATGGCTACAATAGCGGTTTGCGACCTGAAGCGCCCCCGGGAGCTGCGCGCGACCCTGGAACGGGAGCGCGAGGTGGTCGTCACCAAGGATGGGCGCCCCTTTGCGATCATGGTCGGGGTGGACGAGGGCGGGGCGGATGACGCCTTGCGGGAAGTGCGGCGGGCCCTGTTTTCGTCCGCTGTGCTGCGGGCCCGGCGCCGGGCCCGCGAAGCGCCGATCGGCGCGGCGGACATCGCGGCAGAGATCAAGGCCGTGCGGAAAGGGCGGTGCCGATGACCGCGCTGGTCATCGACACCAATGTCCTGATCTCCGGCATGATCAATGCCTTTGGGGCGCCGGGGAGGATCGTCGACCTGCTCCGCGAGGGGCTGGTGGAGGCCGTGGTGGACGATCGGATCCTGGCGGAATATGCCGACGTGCTGCGCCGTCCGAAGTTCCGCCCCTACTTCAGCGTCAACGATGCCTGCGACATTCTCGCATTCCTCGAGCGGAACTCCCGGTATGTCGTCGCCACCGTGCATGTCGATGGGCTGCCCGATCCCGACGACCGGCCGTTCCTTGAGGTGGCCCTGAGCGCCGACGTGCCCCTGGTCACCGGCAACGTGGGGGATTTTCCGGTCGGCTGCCGCCGGCGGGCGCGGGTTCTCACGCCCGCCCGCTTCCTCGGGGAATTCGCGGGATGAGGGGCCATGCCGATGGCGTCCTGCGCGCCGGGGATGGCGGCGGGGTCATGCCTCCGGTTGACCGATGATGGCCAGGAACTCCTCCGGGGACAGGGCGGGGATGGCCGATTTCGGGAAGTCCTTGGCATTGCGGGTCAGGATGAAGTCCGCGGCGGCATGGTGGGCGGAGAAGAACTGGATGGCGTCCTCGAAGTCGCCAAGCTTGGCGTCGATGGCCTGGTCGATGATCTGGGGATCGAGCGGCACGATGCCGAAGGTCCCGCGCAAGAGGCGCAGGGCGCGGGCGGCCCGCCGTCGGTCGCCGAGGCGGGTCACGATGTAGTAGATGTTGTTGAAGCTGATGGCCGAGACGAGCGCCGTCAAGTCGCCGCGTTCCGCCATGTCCCAAATGGCGACGGATGCCGGGTAATGGGGCTCCCTGGCCTGCAGCACATCGAGCAGGACATTGGTGTCGACCAGGACCTTCACAGCCTTGCCCCGTGCTTCTTGGCGAGGGTCTCGCCAAGCAACTTGCGGTAGTCCGTCCGCGATGTGTCGGCCGTGATCATGCCGCTCGCCTCCCCGGCCAGCGGGCCGAGCTGGCGGGTGGCGAGCCTGATCCGGCTTCGCGACCGGATGTAGCGCACGAACATGGCCGAGACGCTGGTTCCCTCCGCCTTGGCCAGGCGATGGGCCAAGGCGATCGAGTGACGGTCGGCGCTCAACGTGATCCGGCCCGATTCCATGGCGACCTCCGCAATACGTATGATTTATTGAATAATATACGCATTGACGGCGTTTTCAATCCGTGCGGCGTGCGGCGCCCGGATTGACCATCAGTCCCGCCCGGCGGTCAGCAGGAACACCGGATACTCCTGCCCGTGCTTGGCGATGCGGTGGACCTCGTGCCAGGCGGGCCGGAGGAGGCCGTGGGCGGCCAGCATCTGGGCCAGGCGGGCGGGGTCGAGGCCGGCATGGGGGATGTCCGGGTTGCCATGGAAGGAGCCGTCCTCCGGCATGAGGTCGGCGAGGGCGACCCGGGCACCGGGGCGCAGGAGGGCGCAGAGGTGCGCCAGCAAGGCGGGGAGGTCGGCGATGTGATGGAGGGCCATGACCGAGACGGCCAGGTCGAACTGCCGGGGCGGGGGCGGGTCGGCGAGCAGGTCGAGGCGCTGGATTGCGAGATTCGCAAGTCCTTGCTTGGCTGCGAGATTCGCAGCCTCGGCGACCATGCCGGCGGAGGCGTCCACGGCCAGGACGCTGCGGACGCGCGGGGCCAGGATGCGGGAGAGCGCCGCCGTGCCGCAGCCGTACTCGAGGATGTCCCAGTGGGGTTGCGGCGGCACGGTCGCAGCGATGGCCGCCGCAATCTCGGCGGTGCGCTGACGGCGCGCCGGATCCTCTTCCCAGGTCGCCGCCGCCTGGTCGAACTCGGA
>CAZBDL010000108.1:0-7534 GCA_964490525.1 uncultured Victivallales bacterium
GTGGAAGGGATTCGGGGGCAAGGAGAAGGCGCAGGAGGTGAACCGCGAGATCGCCCGCCTGGTCGATGTCATGATCGGCAACGAGGAGGACTTCACGGCCTGCCTTGGCTTTGCGGTCGAGGGCGTCGGCGAGGAGATGTCGAGCCTGCCGGTGGAGGGGTTCCGGCGGATGATCGGCCAGGCGGTGGGCGAGTATCCGAACTTCAGGGTCGTGGCCACGACCTTGCGCACGGTGCGCACGGCGACGGTCAACGACTGGGGCGCGATCTGCTGGGCCGACGGGGTATTCCACGAGGCCCCGCGGCGCGAGGGGCTGGAGATCCTCGACCGGGTGGGCGGGGGCGACAGCTTCGCCTCGGGCCTGATCTACGGGCTGATGGCGAAGGGCGATCCGGCCGTGGCGGTGGCGTATGGGGCCGCGCACGGGGCGCTGGCCATGACCACGCCTGGCGACACCTCGATGGCCACGCTTGCCGAGGTCGAGAAGATCCTGGCCGGGGGCTCCGCCCGCGTCGTGCGCTGAATACCCTCGGGGAGGGGGTGTGCCGAGGTGGTGGCGCGGAAACGTCCGGGCAAGTTCAAGCCCGGGCGCCGATGATGGCCTGGGCGATGGCCTCGGGGACCAGTCCGGCGCGGGCCCGGAGCTCGCTGACCTGTCCGTGGGGGACAATGTCGCGTCCCCAGCCGAAATGGCGCAGCGGGGCATGGGGCCGGTCGCGCAGGGCGAAGGCGACGGCGGCGGCCAGGCCCGACTCGACCTGATGATCCTCGATGGTGACGACCGGCATGGTCGCGGCTTGGGCGTGCAGCAGGTCGGTGTCGAGGGGTTGGAGGAAGCGGGGATTGACCACGGCTGCCTGGATGCCATGCCCGGCGAGGATTTCGGCGACGCGCCAGGCGGTGGCGGCTTCGGCGCCCATGCCCCAGAGGGCCAGGTCGGTGCCGGGGCGCAGAATTTCCGCCTTGCCCCAGGCCAGCGGGGCGGACGGGGGAAGGCCGGCGGGAATCGTCGCCCGGGGATAGCGGATGGCCACTGGAGCCGCCTGTGCGTAGGCGGCCGCCAGCATGGCGGCCAGTTCGGCGCCGTCGCGCGGCGCCAGCACGGCGAGGTTCGGCAAGGTGCGCAGGAAGCCGAGGTCGTGGATGCCGTGATGGGTGGGGCCGTCCTCGACGATGCCGGCGCGGTCGATGCCGAAGATCACGGGCAGGCGCTGGAGGCAGACGTCGTGGAAGACGCAGTCCAGGGCGCGCTGCAGGAAGGTCGCGTAGATGGCGACGACCGGGCGCTGGCCGCCGGCGGCCAGTCCGGCGGCAAAGACGACGGCATGCTCCTCGGCGATGCCGACATCGTAGAAGCGCTCCGGGAATTGATCGGCGAAGGCCGCCAGGCCCGTGCCGCAGCGCATGGCGGCGGTGACGGCGACAACGTTGGCGTGCGCCTCGGCGAGGGCGCGGGTGGCCTCGCCAAAGGCGTCGGAGAAGGTCGGGCCTTCGCTGGCCTTGACGCTCTTGCCGGAATCCGGGTCGAAGCAGGCGAGCCCATGGAAGCGTTCGGGCTGGTCCTCGGCATGGCGGTAGCCGCGGCCCTTTTCGGTGACGACATGGACGATGGCGGGCTGGTCGAACTCCTTGACGCCGGTCAGGGCATGGATCAGCTCGGGGAGGTCGTGGCCGTCGATCGGGCCGACATAGCGGATGCCGAGCTCCTCGAAGATGACGCCCGGGGCGAGCATGCTCTTGGCGGCCTCCTCGAGGCGGGCGACGGCATGGGCGATGTTGTCGCCGACGCCGGGGATGCTGAGCACCAGGTCGCGGACATGGCGCTTGAACTGGTTGTAGCGGCGCCCGGCGATGATGTGGCTCAGGTAGCGGGCCATGGCGCCGACATTTGGCGAGATGCTCATCTTGTTGTCGTTGAGGACGATGATCAGCCGGCGGGTGGTTTCGGCGACATGGTTGAGGGCCTCGAGGGAGATGCCGCAGCCCAGCGAGCCGTCGCCGAGGATGGCCACGACATGGCCATCGCCGTCCTGCCGGTCGCGGGCGGCGGCCAGGCCGAGGGCGGCGGACAGGGCGGTGCCCGCATGGCCGGCCCCGAAGGCATCGTGGGCGGACTCGTCGCGCGAGAGGAAGCCGAGGCAGCCGTCGGTCTGGCGCAGGGTGCGGAATTGGGCGCGGCGTCCGGTCAGGAGCTTGTGGACATAGGCCTGGTGGCCGACGTCCCAGACCAGCTGGTCGCGTGGCGAGTCGAAGACCCGGTGCAGGGCGATGGTCAGCTCGACGACGCCCATGTTCGGGGCAAGGTGGCCGCCGTTGCGGGCGACGACGTCGATGATCTCGGCCCGGATCTCGCTGGCCAGGCGCGGCAGGTTGGCGGCCGCCAGGCGCTTCAGGTCCGCGGGGTCGCCGATGTCGTCGAGCAGGCGTTCCGACGGGCTCATGGCGCCGCCTCCTTGTCGTACGGCGAGCCCGGCTGGCCGGCGTCCTCGCGGTCGTACTGCTGGTGGCCGCTGAGGACGGTGAGGATCTCGCTGCTGACGGGGGGGCAGCCGCCGACGAAGATGCCGCGGTCGCGGTGGCGGGCGGCGCAGTTGCCGAGGCAGAGGGCACGGGCCGGGACCTGTTCGTTGCCCTTGCCGATGACGACGGTGACGTCCTCGCCGGGGGGAAAGTAGTCGAGGAGCTGTTCGTGGTAGTGCTTGAGGAAGAGCAGGAGGGTGGATTGGCAGGCGCTGCACGAGTTGCGGTCGAGGACGCGGATGCCGGGGAAGGAGATCTGGAGGTTGGCGGGGGGGCGGGCGAAGGATCCGGCGAGCTGGCGCCAGTCTGCGGGCCGGGCGTCGATCCGGGCCAGGTCGAGGATGCCGTAGCCGCGCGCGGCGGCGAGGCGCAGATGGGGCACCTCGGCGGGTTGCAGGCCCATCAGGACGCAGGCGACGGCGTCGGCGGCGAACGGCTCGGCCCCGGCCACCACGAGGTCGGCGCGGCATGGGGTGCCGGCGCTCGGGCCGAGGCCCTCCATGCCGACGGTGCCGTCGATGATCGAGAAGTGAGGGCGCAGCGCCCAGGTCAGGTCGGCGATCGCCACGTTGATCGACATCTCGTCGGGGAACGCCGGGACGGGCGGGAGCAGGTGCAGGCGGACCTTGCTGCGCCGCCACAGGCAGCCCTTCATGTTCTTGAGGGCGAGGGTGACGCCGGTGTGCATGTGCATCTTCATCACGGGGATGGAGACCACCAGGTCGTGCTCCGCGACCTCGGGGCAAAGCTGCAGCTCGCGGATCGCCACGCCCTCGGGCAGCGGCACGCGCAGCGGGGGGCGGGCGTCCATGTCGATCAGCGGGCAATTGCGACGTTCGCAGGCGGCGGCGATGCCGGTGACGGCGAAGGCCTCGGGGGTGCTGACGCCGGAGATCGGGCTTTCGCCGACCGCGACCAGGGCGCCGGCCTCGCGGAAGGCGTCGATGGTGGCGGCCACGACTTCGGGGCTGGTGCAGACGCCGGATTCGGGCTTGGCGAGGCGGCCGGCGTTCGGCTTGAGCAGGACGCGCGCGCCGGAGGCCGGGCGCAGGTCGAAGCGGGCGAGGATCTCGCGGGTCAGGGCATAGGCGTCCGGCCCGCGGCTCGCCTCGACGCGGGGCGGCAAGGCGGGATCCAGGAACGGGCTTGGCCCGAGTTGCCGGAAGGACTCGGCCATCGCGCTCATCCCTCCATGCCGAAGGAAAGGCGGATGAAGGGTTCGCGGGCATGCTGGCGGCCGGGGCCGAAGAAGGCGATGCCGGGGACGCAGGCGACGCCGGTCTCGATGAAGAACTCCAGGGCCTCGACGTTGTTGCGCAGGCGCAGGAAGGCGTACATGCCCCCTTGCCAGTAATCCTCGGCGGGCAGCAGCGGCTGCTTGGCGCGCGGCACGAAGTGCTCGGCATACCGCGGCAGGCGCTCGGCCAGGAAGCGTGCCCGGCGTGCGGCCACGACCTTGGCGAGCCCCTGGACGGCATCCTCGCCGACCAGGCGCAGCAGCCCGACCGCCTCGATCTGCATGGCATAGGAGATTCCCGCCAGCTCGTTCTGGGCGAAGTCGACCAGGGACTGCTCCAGCCGGGGATGGTCGAGGAAGACGACCCCGGAGCGTAAGCCGGTGCGCCCGAAGGTCTTCGAGAGGCTGTCGAAGATCACCACGTTGGCCCGGGTGGACGGCGCGGTCATGGTCCGCCACAGCGCCGCCGCGTCCGCCGTCGGCAGGGTGCGCAGGTAGACGGCATCGAGCAGGATGATCGCCTCCGGGTTGCGCGCGACGATCGCCGTGGTCAGCGCCGCCAGTTCATCCGGCGCATAGGCCAGGCCGGTGGGGTTGCCGATGACGCAGAGATAGACCAGCGCCAGCTCGTCGCGCGGGATCGTGGCGACGTCCTCGGCCTGCAGCCGGAAGCCGCGGTCGGGCCGGGTCGGGCGGCAGACCACCTCGAAGTGCTGGGCGAGCTGGAAGAAGAACGGCGGGAACGAGGGCACCGGGACCAAGGCCTTGATGCGCGTTCCGAGCATCCGGGCGAGGGCCTGGATGGTCATGGCAAAGGCATGGGTGCCGCCATAGAAGGGGTAGGGACGGAAGGCGTCGGTCTCCGGGGAGAAGGGTCGGTAGGTGTCGAGCCAGGCCTGCTTGAGGCAGGCGTAGCCGGTGCCGGCGAAGGCGTAGGAGGGATGGTTCGGGGTCTCGGTGCGGAGGCGGCGTTCGCCCTCGGCGCGCAATTCCTCCTCGCGGCCGAAGTAGAGGGCGGCGCGGAGATCCTCGGGCAGGGCGTGCGGGGCGACGTCGCCGATCGCCCCGGAGAAGCCGTCGTAGGGGCGGTCGTCCTCGGCGGCGAGCAGGGTGCGGGCCTCCTGGTCGATCTTGGAGATCAGCCGGATCGGCACGGTGGCAAAGGCCTGGCGGTGGCGCTCATGCAGCGTCCGGCGAAGTTCGCGGGGATCGGTCATGGTCTGCTCTCCGTGGCTGGGCCGTGGTGGATGCCGCCGGACCCTGGCGTGACGCGGGCGCATGGCGGACGGAAACTATATCCCCCATCCCCGGCTGGGCAAGCACGGGATGCCCGTGGGCCTGGTGCGTTGCAATTGACTCCGGGACACCTAGATTATAGCTTTGTGGATCCCCTAAGGACGGATATCGGCATGACCTGGCGGATGCGGCGCGGAATGGGGCGAATGGGCGGCTTGGCGGCGGCGTGGCTGCTGGTTGGCGTCCTGCCTGGGCTGCCAGCCGACGACGCCCAGGCGCGCACCGAGTTTTCCCTGGGGCATGAGCAGCTGCAGGCGGGCGATGCGGCGGCGGCGGGGCGTCACTTCGACCGGGCCAAGTTCCTGGCCGATGATCCGGTGCTCAAGGCCAATGCCCTGAAGGCGGCGGCGGCGGCCTTCCGCCAGGCCGCCGACCCGATCCGCGAAGCGACCGCCCTGCGCGAGCTGACCGCCAACTTCGCCGGCCATGCCGACTATGTCCCGGCGATGCGCCGCCAGTACGAGCTGGCCAGCCGCGACTACCGCATCGCCGTGCATCGTGGCGGCTCGTGGTTTCCCTGGCATGGCCAGGCCGCCGACCGCGCCATCGAGGCCTACGAGTCGATCCTTGGCCAGGCCCAGTTCGCCGAGTTCACCCCGGAGCTGCGCGTTCGCCTGGGTCGCCTCTACCTGGAGAAGAACCGCATCCCGGAGGCGCTCCGGCAGTGGCGCGACGTCACCCGCCTCTATCCCGGCGGCCCGGAGGAACGCCTGGCCTGGTTCGAGCTGGCCAATGCCCTGCTGCAGCTAGCCGAGCGGGGCGATGGCGACGGCGCCTACGGGCGCGAGGCGCAGGAGGCGATGCATGCCATCGTCGAGAAGTATCCGGACGACCCGGACACGGTCTGGGCCCGCGAGAAGATCCGCAATGCCGACACCTTCGCGGCGCGGCGCCTCTACGACCTGGCCCGCTTCTACCGGCACACCGGCAACGACGAGGCGTCCGTCCGCTATCTCCACGAGCTGCTGTCGATGTATCCGCAGAGCCCGGTCGCTGGCGAGGCCGAGGGGTTGTTGTCGGAGGTCGACGCCAGCTATGTGCCGCCCGCCCGTCCGGTGGCGGTCCGCCATCATCGCGTCAGCTTCCCCATGGGCAAGCTGCCCGAGGAGCCGGTCGAGGTGCTGGTGCCGGCCGGCGAGAGCGGGAAATGGCTCCTGCCCGTCGAGGAGCTTGGCATCGAGGCCTGGCGGCGGCCGGTCGATCCCGCCACGGCCCCGGTTCCGGAAGGGACGGACGCACCATGAGGACAGCGCTGGCCATGATGAAGCACGGCATTCGCATGTGGACATCCCTCCTGGCGGCGGCGCTGCTGTCCCTGGTCGCCGGCTGCGGCTACCGGCAGGGCTCGCTGATGCATCCCCAGATCCATTCGATCGCCATCGCCCCGGTGAAGAACGAGACCATGGAGCCGATGGCCGGCCCCTTCCTGCAGCAGTCGCTGCGCGAGCAGTTTTCCCTTGACGGGTCGCTGCAGGTCAAGGAGCTGGAGGAGGCCGACTGCGTCCTCTTTGGCCGTGTCGTCGAAGCCAAGACCACGCATACCGCCACCGACAGCAGGAACGACATGCAGGAATACCGCGCCGCCGAATGGGTGGTCCGGGTGACCTTCGAGTATGTCGTCATCGTCCCGGGGCGCGCCAACGAGCTGGTGCCCCGGCGCAAGGTGGTCGGGTCGGCGGTGTACCAGGTCACCACCGATCCCGACACGGCCCGGCGCCGCGGCGTCATGCAGGCTTGCCGCAACGCCGCCCAAACCGCGGTCATCTACACCGTCGAGGCCTGGTGATCCCGATGGATCTTCGCCTTGGCCAGGGATACGACGCGCACCGGCTGGTTGCGGGGCGGGCGCTGATCCTGGGGGGCGTGCGGATCCCGCATCCCGAGGGGCTGCTGGGGCACAGCGACGCCGACGTGCTGGTGCATGCGGTCATGGACGCGATTCTGGGGGCGCTGGCGCTGGGGGACATTGGCCAGTGGTTCCCGGACAGCGACGAACGGCATCGCGGGGCCGACAGCCTGGGGCTGTTGCGCGCGATCCTTGCCGATCCGCGGCTGGCGGGATGGCGCATCGGCAATGTCGATGCCACGATTGTGGCCCAGGCTCCGCGGCTGGCCTCGCACATGTCGGCCATGCGCGGCAATCTTGCCGTTGCCCTGGGCGTCGATCCGTCCCGGGTCTCCGTCAAGGCGACCACCACCGAGGGCATGGGCTTCTGCGGCCGCGGCGAGGGCATCGCCGCCATGGCGGTCGTCACCATGATGGCCGACGGGCCGGGCTGACCGGGCGCATCCTGCGATGATGCCTGAATCCGTCGGGCCGGGGGCCGTCTAGCCTGCGATGCGTGGCGTCAGGATGCCGCGGGTGATCGCCGAGGCTTGGGTGGCCCAGCGATAGGCGGGCCAGCCAAATCGCCGACGGGCGCCGACGAGCAGGGCGAGGGCCGCCGCGCCGAAGCGCAACTTCCGGTAGACGGCGGAGCG
>CAZBDL010000108.1:7634-9347 GCA_964490525.1 uncultured Victivallales bacterium
CGAGCAGGGCGAGGGCCGCCGCGCCGAAGCGCAACTTCCGGTAGACGGCGGAGCGGCGCCAGAGCCGGTTGAGGTCATGGCCTTCGGCGATCGCCGTGGCCCATCCCGGTGCGAGGTTCGCAATGTGCGCCAGGCCTTCCCCATTGAGCGGATAGGCCATGCCCGCGGCATCGCCGAAGAGGATGGCGCGCCCGTCGTCGACCCGCGCCGCCGGCGCCAGCGGCAGCCGCCCCGCACCCCGCGCCAGCACCGGGCCGTCAAGGCCATGCCGCCGCTTCCAGTCCGCCAGCAGTGCGGGGTCGAGGTGGTGTCCGGCGAACGTGCCGACGCCGACGTTAAGCCATCCGCCCGGCACCGGGAAGGCCCAGGCGTAGCCGGCCGTCACGTCGTCCAAGACCTCGACCTGGAGGGTCTCCGGCCAGGGCGTCTCCTGGCCGATCATCTCCACCAAGGCTACGCCCCAGGGCATCGAGCGGCCCGCCCCCGGCAGCCCGACGGCATGCGAGCCATGGGCGAGGATGAGGCGCCGGCAGGGAAAGTCCCAGTCGCCGCCGCCGATGCGGATCCGGCCGACCTGATGCTCGGGATCATGCCCGAGAAAGCTGCCTGCGACAAACTCGACCCCCGCCGCCAGGGCCTGGGCAAAGAGCGCCCGATCCAGTTCGCGGCGGTCGACCACGGCATAGCGGCAGGGAAAGCGCCGGCATCGCCCGTGCCCCGCCATGGCCATGCGCCGGACCGGAAGATGCGGCACCTCGACGCCAAGATCGCGGAGGGTTGCCAACGGCAGGCCGCCGCCGCATTTCAGCCGTGTGCCCGGGGGAACCCGGTCGATCAGCGTCACCCGGCCGTGGGGGGCGAGATGGCGGGCCAGCAGGCTGCCCGCGAACGACGCCCCGACAATGTGCCAGTCAACCGGCCGGGTCATGGGGCTTCACCTTGGAGTGGGCGGAGGGGATGGGCTTAACGGACGAAACGGACCCAACGGACCAAACGGAACGGACGCCCCACAGCGCGGGGAAATCCCAAACTTCCTGTCGAAAATCCCAACCACATCCTGCTCTTGCGGGAAACGTCCGCCATCCGCCATCCGTCATCCGTCATCAGTTATCCGCCATCCGTTATCCGCCATCCGCCATCCGCCATCCCCCCGGCGGGACAAGTCCATCATCCGCGGCGCCGGAAGACGCCGCCGGTCCAGCCGTCCTCGCTGTCGGCATGCTCCTCCTGCCAGCCCTCGTCGAGGAAGGTGGTCCGCAGTCCGGGGTATTCGGCTTCCAGGATGCCGGCGACGATGAGGATGCCGTGCGCCGCCAGCAGGGTGGCGAGGCGCGGTTGGCAGGCGAGCAGGATGGGGGTCTGGAGGTTGGCGACGACGGCATCGAAGCGGCGGCGCAGGACGAGCAGGCGCAGATCCTCCTGGAAGACGCGCACCTCGTTCTCGGCGATGCCGTTGCGGCGGAGGTTCTCGCGGGTGCTGAGGATGCAGCCGGGATCGGCGTCGAAGGCGGCGACGGGGGCGTAGCCGAGCTTGACGGCGGCGACGGTGAGGATGCCGGAGCCGCAGCCGGCGTCGAGCAGGGCCTGGGGATGTCCGGGACGGCGCAGGCGGTCGAGCTGGCGCAGGCAGAAGCGGCTGGTGGCGTGGCGGCCGGTGCCGAAGCTCATGCCGGGATCCAGCTCGATGACCAGTTCCCCGGGGGCGGCGGCGTG
>CAZBDL010000109.1:0-9253 GCA_964490525.1 uncultured Victivallales bacterium
CACCCCGGAGGGTAACCATGACGCCGACCGGCATCCCCTTGCGGAGCTTGAAGTTGGCCACGTTCATGCGCGCCTTGGTGATCACCGGCAGCTGGCCGGTGATCAGGCCCAAGCTCTCCTTCGCCTCGGTGAAGGCGTCGCGCTCGACGCTGCTCTTGATACCCGTGCTGACGGTGATCTTGAGCAGGCGGGGCACCTGCATGACGTTGCGGTAGCCGCGCGAGGCAACCATCGCGGGGACGATCTCGCTTTTCCACTGCTGATAGATGTCGGGCATGGTGTTGGCATCCTTGGCCGTGCTGGCCGGGAACGCCGCGGCGTCGTCACGCCTCGGCGGATCCCTCCGACGGCTTCGTTTCCTGTTGGCGGGACGCCTTCGCCGGAGCGCTGGCGGCGGCATCCACATTCTCGCGCCTCTTGGCGACATTCGACACATGGGCGGAGATCGCGCGCTCGATCAGGCCGCCCTGGGGCCGGTCCTGGCGCTTGCGCAGAGTACGACGGCCCACCTGGCGCTGCTTCTCGGGCGACAGCCCGGACAGCTCGAGGACGACCCGGTCCTTGCGGGGCAGGACGGCAAGGATCTTGCCCTTCTCGCCCTTCCACTTGCCGCTGATCACGACGATCTCGTCGCCGGCCTTGACATGACGCTTGACCATCACAACACCTCCGGCGCCAGGGAGACGATCTTCATGAAGTTCTTGTCGCGGAGCTCACGGGCCACCGGCCCGAAGATGCGGGTGCCCCGGGGATTGTTCTGGGCGTCGATGACCACGGCCGCGTTACGGTCGAAGCGCAGCGCCGAACCGTCCTGGCGGGACACGGCGGAGCGGGTCCGGACGATGACCGCCTTGACCACCTCGCCCTTCTT
This sequence comes from uncultured Victivallales bacterium, assembly GCA_964490525.1. Taxonomy (GTDB): domain Bacteria; phylum Verrucomicrobiota; class Lentisphaeria; order Victivallales; family CAZBDL01; genus CAZBDL01. Next base: position 872 of record CAZBDL010000109.1, read on the forward strand.
CACGGCACCGCCCGGAATCGCTTCCTTGACGGAGGCCGTGACAATGTCGCCAATCCGGGCATAGCGCTTGCGCTGGCCGAGGACGGTGATGACCTTGACCTGCTTGGCGCCGGAATTGTCGGCGACATCGAGGATGGACTGCATCTGAATCATGGGTTGCTTCCTCCCTGCGCCTACTCGGCCCGGCGGATGATCTCGACCAGCCGCCAGCGCTTGCGCTTGCTCAGGGGACGGGTCTCGACAATGCGCACGCGATCGCCGACCTTCGCCTCGTTTTTCTCGTCGTGGGCGGTGTAGCGCTTCGTGCTCCTCACCACCTTGCGGTAGACGGGATGCGCGGCGCGACGCTCAACCACCAGGACGATGGTCTTCTCCTGGCAGTCGCTGACCACCACGCCCTCACGCTCCTTGCGCTGGCCGCGGACCGCCTTCTCGACCGGTGCGGTATTGTCCATGCTGTCCATCCTCTGGGTTACGCTTGCGCCGCGACGCCGGCCGGGGCCCGGCGCCGCATCTCCGTGCGAATGCGGGCCACGTCCCGGCGAATCTGCCGTAGCCGCGCACTGTTGTGCAACTGCCCCGTCCGCGACTGGATGCGCAGGTTGAGGCGCTCTTGGCGGAGCTCCCCGACCAGCCGGTCCAGCTCGGGATCGGTCATCTCTCGGACATCGTTCATTTTCATGCCGCCGTCGCTCCCTCGCTCGGCTCGGACCTAGTTTTCACGGGACAGGAACTTGCAGGGCAACGGCAACTTCGCCGCCGCCAGGCACATCGCCTCGCGGGCCACCGTCTCGGAACACCCGCTGATCTCGAACAGGACCAGGCCGGGACGGACGCGGGCGCACCAGCCCTCGACGTTGCCCTTGCCCTTGCCCATGCGCACCTCCAGCGGCTTCTTGGTGAACGGCAGGTCGGGAAAGACCCGGATCCACACCTTGCCACGGCGCTTGAGATGGCGCGTGATCGCGACACGCGCCGCCTCAATCTGCGTGTTCAGCAGACGCCCGCGGTCCAAGGACAGCAGGCCATAGTCACCGAAGTCCAGGCGGTTGTTCTTGCGGGCCAGGCCGGCAATACTACCGCGCTGCACCTTTCGGTGCTTTACCCTTTTTGGCATCAACGGCATCGGCCATTTCCTCCACAGATTCCTTGTGACAGATCCACACCTTGATCCCGATCTTGCCGGCGGTCGTATTGGCCTCGGCAAAGCCGTAGTCGATGTTGGCGCGCAGCGTGTGCAGCGGCACCCGCCCGTCCTTGTACTGCTCGGTGCGGGCCAGCTCGGCCCCGCCCAGACGCCCGGCACAGCGGATGCGGATGCCGTCCGCGCCCATGTCCATCGCCGTCTGGATGGTCTTCTTCATCGCCCGGCGGAAGCCGATGCGGCGCTCAAGCTGCATGGCGACGTTCTCGGCGACCAGCTGCGCGTCGGTCTCGGCATTGCGAACTTCGCGGACATCGACCAGGATGTCGCGGCAGTCGGCATGGCGCGCCACGCTCTCGCGGACCTTGTCCAGATCCCCGCCCTTGCGGCCGATGAGGATGCCGGGCCGGGCCGCGAAAATGGTCACCCGGACCCGGTTCGGGGAGCGCTCGATGAGGACGCGGGAGATCGCCGCATTGTAGAACTCGCGCTTGATGGCCTCGCGGATCTTCAGGTCCTCGTGCAGCCACTGGCCAAACTGGGCCTTCTTGACAAACCAGCGGGAATGCCAGTTGCGGTTGACAGCGACGCGAAACCCGATCGGATTGACTTTTTGCCCCACGGCCGTATTCCTTCGTTGATCTTAGTATTCGTCCGTGACCACGACGGTGAAATGACTGGTCCGCTTGAGGATGCGTCCGGCCATGCCCCGGGCCTTCGGCTGGAAGCGCTTGATGATCGGGCCGGGGCCGACCGTGGCTTCCTTGACATGGAGGTCCTCCCGCTTCAGGCCGAGATTGTTCTCGGCGTTGGCCACGGCCGACTTCAGGGTCTTCTCGAAGCTCCGTGCGGCCTTGCGCGGAATCATCGCGACCATGGCCAGGGCCTCGGGCACCGGCTTGCCCTGCAGCAACCGGCCGACCTCGCGGGCCTTCTCGGGCGACATCCGCAGATACTTGCTGACTGACTGGACTTCCATGACGACGCCTCGTCCCGAATTGCTCATCGCTTCTGTTTACTCGTTTCCGCCCCGGTCGCCGACCCGGGCGGTCATGCCCGGAGCCAACCGGCCGAGGTCACCCTCGACCACCAAGGCGGCGCTGACCTGCGGCCGCACGGCAATCACCCGCAACCGCACCGTATCCTTTCCCTCGCCGGCCCGCAGCCCGAGGCCGCTGCCGACGCCATGCACTGTCCCTGCGGCCACCACGACCACCTGCAGGCGGTCGTCCACCGCCAAGATCCGGCAGGCATCCCATGTGCCCGCCGCCTCCGGGGCCCTGATCCGGGCATCGAAGTTCTCGCTCCTCGTCCTCAGCCCGGCGATCCGGGCCCGCAACCTGGCCCGCTCGGCGGGCGGAATCGCCTCCTCGTCCAGTGCCGCCTCGAGCATCCCGCTGACGAGGATAACCTCGTCGACCAGCTCCCGTCCGGCGGCGGTGATGTCGGCCATGGCGGCAAGCAATCCCGCCTCATCGGCCTGGCCCGCGACCTCCGCCCTGGCAACCAACGCGGCGGCGCTGCGTTGCAGCCGGTCGTGCTCCTGCTGCTGGGCTTCCGCCCGCATCAGAACCGCCGCCAGCTCCTGGCGCAGCGCTTGGAACTCCTGCCGGGCAACGGCCAGCCGGGCTTTATCGTCCTCGGCGGCGTTCCCGGCGGCTGTGACCGCCGCCTCCTCCGCCACTGCAAAATCCAGCGGCGTCAAAGAGCTGATAAGAATAACCAGCACTTGGGCAATTGTCCAGCCCGGAAAAAAGTTTTTTTTCATTTTTTTCATTTCGCGTCGCGGCGGCCCCGATCGCCGGGGCGTGAAATCACTCGGCGGAAGGATCGCCCGGAGTGCCGCCGCCATAGCGCTTGGCGAGGCGCCGGAGGGCGGCCACCTGCTTTGGGCTTAAGCTTTTGCGATCGGTGAACTGACGCTGGAGGGACTGGTAGAATTCCTGGTCGTCGTAGACGCGCCGCCCCTTCTTGACAGGCGCCTCCCAGTTGGTGACGGCGGCGAGCTGGCCCAGGAGGGCGGCGATCTCGGCGGCGGCCTCGGCGACCTTGGCGGGATCGGCCTCCTCGCCGGCCTCGTCGGTGTCGGCGAGGCCGAGGCGGGTGGCCAGGTCCGCGAAGTTCGCGATTTGCTCCCGGTAGCGGCGGGCAATGCGGGACAGGGCGGCGAGCTGCTTGCTGCTGAGGGCCTTGCCGCCCTCGACCTGCTCCTGCAGGGAGCGGATGAAAGCCCCGTCGTCGTAGGTCCGGCCCTTGCGCTCGGCCGGGGGCGAGAAGGTGACCGTCGCCATGGCGGCGAAGAGGTCGGCGACCGCAGCCTTGTCCACGTCCGCCTCGCCGCCACGCCCGCCAGCCTGGGCGTCGAGATCAAGGCCATGGGCGGCGGCGAACTCGGCAAGCCCGGGCATCTGGTCACGGTACTTGGTAGCCAGGCGGAGCAGGGCGGACCACTGGCGCTCGGACAGCCGGGACTGCTTCTGGAACTGCTCGCCCAGCGAGGCCACGAACTCCTGGTCGCTGTAGGTGCGCTTGCCGCGCTTGGTCGGGGGGGCCCACTCACGCACCGGGGCGAAGAGCCCGAGCATGCCGCCGGCCACCTCGCCCTCCGGGGCCCCGGCCATCTTGGCGACGCCCAGGTGGCGGCACAGCTCGTCATGGAACTCCTGGAGCATCGCCGTCCATTCCACCTTGCCCTCCTCGACCTGGTCGAGCTTGGCCTCCATGTCGGCGGTGAAGCCAACCTGGAAGAGGTCGTTGAGGTTGCCGACCAGAAAGTCGGTGACCTGGAAGCCGAGCTCGGTCGGGACCAGCTTGCCCTTCTCCTTGTCGACGTACTTGCGCTGCTGGATGGTGTTGACGATGCTGGCGTAGGTGGAGGGGCGGCCGATGCCGTTGCCCTCCAGCTCGCGGATGAGCGTGGCCTCGGAGAAGCGGGGTGGCGGCTCGGTGAACTTCTGCTCGGGCTTGAGCTCGTCCAGCCGGCAGGCCAGGCCGGGGCGCAGGGCGGCCAGCAGGGCGGCGGGGGCGGTCTCGTCGGCTTCCTCCTCCTCATCGTCGCTCTCGCGCGCCTGGTAGACGCTGGTGAAGCCGGGAAAGACGACGGCGGTCGCCTCGGCCTTCAGGCGGTAGACATGGCCATCGGCGGCGCGCTTGTCGACCTCGACGCCCGTGACGGCCAGCTCGGCCGGCTTCATCTGGCTGGCGACGAAGCGCTTCCAGATCAGGGTGTAGAGCTTGAGCTGGGCCGGGTCGAGGAAGGCGGCGACCGTCTCGGGAGCGCGCGTGACGTCGGTCGGGCGGATCGCCTCGTGGGCACCCTGGGCGCCGGCCCGGCTGCGGTAGGTGTTCGGCTTCTCCGGGACATGGTCGGGGCCGAAGCGCGCGGCGATCAGCTCGCGGCAGGCGCGGACCGCCTCGTCGGCCACCGCCACCGAGTCGGTGCGCATGTAGGTGATGAGGCCGGAGGGGCCATCGCCCAGGTCGATGCCCTCGTAGAGCTGCTGGGCCAGCTGCATCGTCCGGCTGGCGCCGAAGCGCAGGGTGGCGCCAGCCGCCTGCTGCAGGGTGCTGGTGATGAAGGGCGGCGGCGCATACCGCTTCTTGGGCTTGGTCTCGACCGCGGCCACCGCCAGCGGCCCCTCGCCGCGCAGGGCCGCCACCACCCGGTCGGCGGTCTCCTGGCCCGTGACCTCCGCCTTCTCGTTGTCGATGCGCGCCAGCTTCGCCCGGAAATGGCCGGACACCGCCGCCTCCGGAGAGAGCAGGGCATGGATCACCCAGTACTCGACCGGCACGAAGGCCCGGATGATCCGCTCGCGCTCGCAGACGATGCGCAGGGCGACCGTCTGCACCCGGCCGGCGCTGCTGCCGCCCTCGATGCGCTTCCAGAGCAGGGGGCTGACCTGGTAGCCGACCAGGCGGTCGAGGACCCGCCGCGCCTGCTGGGAGTTGACCCGGTTCATCTCGACCTGCCCTGGATGCTCAAAGGCGCGCTGCACCGCCGTCTTGGTGATCTCATGGAAGACCACGCGGTGGAACACCGCCTTCTTGGCGGCCGGGGCCAGCAGCTCTTGAAGATGCCAGGCGATCGCCTCTCCCTCGCGGTCCGGATCCGGCGCCAGATAGATGTCGCACGACGTGGCGGCCGCCTCGCGGAGCTGCTTGACGACGTTGCCGCGGGTGCGCGTCTCCTGATAGAGCGGGCGGAAGCCGTTGCGCACATCCACGCCCAGGCTGCGCTCCGGCAGGTCGCGCACATGGCCCATCGAGGCCATCACCCGGAAGTCCTGGCCGAGGATACGCCCGATCGTCCGGGCCTTCGCGGGGGACTCGACAATCACCAGGTTCTGCTGCGGCATGGGGGTCTCGTTTCCTTGGGGAGTTCAGGTTCTGTCGGCCTGCGGACGGACACGCGGCAGATAGCGTTTCCCGGGCAGCGCCTCGATCCGCTTCTTGATGGTCATCTCCATGAGCAGGGCCAGCAACGGCCCCATGGGCAGGCCGACGGCGGCGGCAATCCGGTCGATGCCGCACTCGCCCTCGGCGGCGAGAAGGGCCAGTATCTTGCCCTCGTCGGGCGGAACTTTCAAGCCGGGGGCGTCATTTTCCCTCACTTCACGCCCATCTGCGGACCGCGCCGCCGCCGCCGGGAAGGTCCCGGCACAGGCCGGCGGGGCGGGGAACCCCGGCAGGAACTCGAAATCGGCGACGATGTCCTCGAAGCCCTCGACCAGCTTCGCGCCGTCGCGAATCAACTGGTTGCAGCCACGCGACTGGGGATCGTCGGCCCGCCCCGGCACGGCCAGCACCTGGCGCCCCTGATCGAGCGCGGTCCGCGCCGTGATCAACGCCCCGCTCTTCAGGCCCGCCTCGACGACCACCACCCCCTGCGACATCCCCGAGATGATCCGGTTGCGCATCGGAAAGGTCCGGCGGCTCGGTGGAAAAGCCATCGGAAACTCGCTGACCACGGCCCCGGCCCCGGCGGCAATCCGCCGCGCCAGGGGAATGTGGTCCTGGGGATGGATGCGGGCCAGGCCGCCGCCCAGCACCGCCACCGTCAACCCGCCCGCAGTGATCGCCGACTCGTGGGCGACCGCGTCCACCCCATAGGCCAGCCCGGAGATCACCGACCAGCCCGCCTGGGCCGCCGCGACCGCCAGCGCCTCCGCCATCCGCCGCCCATACGGCGTGATCCGCCGCGACCCCACGATCCCAAGCCCCGGACGACCCGGATCAGGGAGCTCCCCGCGCACATACAGGCAGAGCGGCGGGTCATGGATCGCCGCCAGCAGCGGCGGATAGTCCGCATCCGCCCGCGTGACGATCCGCACCCCGGCCCGCTCCGCCAGCCGCAGCTCCGCCGAGACGTCCGTCGTCGTCTCCCACGCAGCAATCTCCCCGGCCAGCTCCGCCCCGATGCCCGGCACCGCCTGCAGCGACCGCCGACCCGCCGACAGCACCGCCGCCGCCGACCCGAAATGCCCGCACAGCGCCGTCAGCCGGATCGGCCCAACCCCCGGAACCATGTTCAGCACGACATGGGCCTCGCGCTCCGTCATCGCCATCCTCGCCTCCCTGAATCGAGTTCCCCGCGACACCGCCAATATGCTAACACTTGTTCGCCTCCTTGCAAGTCCGGGAAGGGAAATTTCCCCGCCGCCAGGCCGGCCGCAGGCATGGCACGGCCAACCAAGCCGGGGCGACGCGTTGAAAAACCCCGCCCCGGGTGTATGATGCCGACATGGGCACCACGTCACATGCCGACGAGACGCTGAGGACGCAGGTCTGGCAGGCCAACCTCGACCTGGTCAAGGCCGGTCTGGTCATCCTCACCTGGGGCAATGCCAGCGGCGTCGACCGCCAACACGGCACCCTGCTCATCAAGCCCAGCGGCGTGGCCTATAACCAGCTCCGAGCCGAAGACCTGGTGACCGTAGCCCTGGACGATGGCCGGAAAGTCTCCGGCGACCTCAATCCCTCCTCTGACACCCCCACCCACCGCGCCCTCTACCGCGCCTTTCCCAGCCTGGGCGGCATCGTCCACACCCACTCCCCCGGCGCCGTCGCCTGGGCCCAGGCAGGACGCGCCATCCCCTGCCTCGGCACCACCCATGCCGACCACTTCGCCGGCCCTGTGCCCGTCACCCGCCAGCTGACCCCCGAGGAGATCGCCGACAACTACGAGGAGAACATCGGTGCGGTCATCGTCGAATGCTTCCGCCGAGGCGGCATCGACCCCGACACCGTGCCTGCCGTCCTGGTCCCCGGGCATGGCCCCTTCACCTGGGGCAAGGACGCCTTTGCCGCCGTCCGCCATGCCGTCATCCTCGAGGCCGTCGCCGACATGGCCCACCGCACCCTCGCCATCAACCCCTCCGCCGCCATCCCTGAGGAGCTTTCCCGCAAGCACTTCCGCCGCAAGCATGGCCCCGACGCCTACTACGGCCAACGCTGAATCGGCCTCAGCCAGAGGGAAAGGAACCGAGCATGCCCGAGGACACCCCGCAAGCCCCCGGCCAGGACATGTCCCGGCGCCTCGCCATCGCCCAGGCGACCGCTGTCCGCGCCGAGATCGGCAGCCTGGCCAAGAGCGACTTCCTCTCCCGCCTGAGCCATGACCTGCGCACCCCGATGAACGGCGTCATGGGCATGCTGCGGCTGCTCCAGGACAGCGGCCTCGAACCCCACCAGCGCGACTATGCCGCCGCCGCCGCGAAGTCCGCCGAACGCCTCCTGGCCCTGGTCCGCGAGATCAGCGACTTCCCCCTCCAGGATGCCCGCGCCATCCACCTCGCCCCCGCCCCCTTCCCCCTCGCCGAGGCCTGCCGCGCCGTCGTCAAGCTCCTCGCCGGACGCGCCGCCGAAAAGAAGCTCGCCCTGCGCTGCGAGGTCGCCGAAGGCGTCCCCCCGGTGGTCCACGGCGACGCCGAAAAACTGGCCCAGGTCCTGGCCAACCTGCTCGACAACGCCATCCGCTTCACCCGCGAAGGTGCCGTGCGGCTGGACGTCCGCCCCGCCAACCATGGCCCGCCCGCCGTCGAGTTCATCGTCGCCGACACCGGATGCGGCATCTCCCCCGCCAAGCAGGCCGTCATCTTCGACTTCAGCGACCCCCTCGTCGCCGACGGCCCCCATGCCGATGTCAGCCTCGAACTCGCCGTCTGCCGCGAGATCGTCGCCGCCATGGGCGGCCGCATCGGCCTGGCCTCCACCCCCGGCAAGGGCACCGTCTTCTC
>CAZBDL010000110.1:0-9250 GCA_964490525.1 uncultured Victivallales bacterium
GATCCGATCCTGATGATCCACGGCAATCTCACCTGGTCCTTCCTCTACCGGGATCTCGTCCGCGAATTCCGCACCACCCATCGGGTGGTGGCCCCGGATCACCTGGGATGCGGGCTTTCCGACAAGCCGGCCGGCTTCCCCTACCGCCTCGAGACCCACATCGACCATCTCGAGGCGCTGGTCCTGAGCCTCGACCTGCGCAACATCACCCTGATGGTGCATGACTGGGGTGGCCCGGTCGGCTTTGGCGTGGCCGTGCGCTATCCCGAGCGCTTCCGGCGCCTGGTCGTCACCAACACCGCCGCCTTCTCCTCGACCTTTATGCCCTGGCGCCTGGCCCTTTGCCGCCTGCCCTGGCTCGGCCGGCTGCTAATCCGCGACACCGCCTGCTTCTGCCGCGCCGCCACCACCACCACGGTTGTCCGGCCCCTGTCGGCGGAGATCCGCGATGCCTATCTGATGCCCTACCGGACGGCTGACGACCGGGCCGCCGTCTACCGGTTCGTGCAGGACATTCCCGGCGATGTCGAACACCCTTCCTTCGAACTGCTGCTCGGCATCGAACATGGCCTCTGGATGTTTCGCGACACGCCGACGGCCATCGCCTGGGGCATGAGGGACTGGGTCTTCACCCCGCGCTTCCTGGAGCAGTGGCGGCACATCCTGCCCAAGGCCCGGGAATTGGTCCTGCCGGACGCCGGCCACCTGCTCTTCGAGGACGCCGGCCCGGAGGTCATCGCCTTCCTCCGCGCCTTCCTGGCCGAGACCGAGGGCGCCGTCCACCCCGGGAAATGACGGGCCTCACACGTAGATCATCTTCCGGGTCATGCCCCCGTCAACCACGTGGTCCTGGCCAGTGATGAAGCCGGCGCGGGGCGACAGCAGGAAGGACGTCAGCGCCGCGACATCCGTTGGCATGCCCACCCGCCCGACGGGATGCTGGGCCCGGTCGGCCGGGGAATGTTGCGGCTCGCGCCGCCGGTCGGGCCGTTGCTCGTTGCCTACCTCGATCCAGCCGGGACTGATTGAATTCACCCGGACGGCCGGACCCAGACTGACCGCCAAGGCATGCGTCAAGGCCACCAGGCCTCCCTTGCTGGCCGCATAGGCTTCGGTGTTTGCCTCCGACTGCCAGGCCCGCGTCGAGGCGATGTTGACCACCGCCCCCCCCGCCGCGCGCAGATGCTGCGCGGCATGCTTCACCATCAGGAAGGCCCCGGTGAGGTTCACGGCCAGAATCCGATCCCAGGCCTCGCGGCCAAGCCCGGTCACCGGAGCACCGCCAGCCGTCGAGATGCCGGCATTGTTGACCAGCCCGTCGAGACGGCCAAAGGCGGACACCGCCGTCGCGACGGCACGGACGGCATCGGACTCCACGGCGACGTCGCCGACCACGACCAGCAGCCGGGTGGCGTCGGCGACCGTCTGGCGCAGATCCTCGCCCGCGACGGCATCGGCATCGAGGACGGCGACATTCATGCCCTGGGCCATCAGCTCGCGGACAATCCCCCGCCCGATTCCCTGGGCACCGCCCGTGACCATGGCCACCTTGCCGTCAAGCCCCAAGGCATCGGACACGGCGAGACCGGCGGATGGAAGGGCCGCCGCCATGTCACCGGACATCGAGGATGAAGAGCTTCTGCAGGGTCCGCTCGGTGACGTTCAGGACAAAGCCCAGCGGCCCGTAGATGATCGTCCGCGGCTCTTGACGGCCACGCCGCTCAATCGCCGCCCGCATCTCCAGGTCGGCAATGTGCTTGTCCAGCCGATCGATTTCCGTCTCGGCCGCCTTTGCCTCCTCGACCGTTCCCGCCCGCTGGAACAGCTCGCGATATTTCTCTTGGGCGTCGCGGGCTTCGCCAAGGCGCATTTCGGTGACGGGCGACGGCGAACCGCACGCGGCATAGGGGCATTCCCGGCCTCGGCTGACACAGCCCGCCAGGCCGAATCCCGTCAGCACGGCCGCCAGGCACGCCGTCATGTTTCGCCATCCACCCATCACCCATCTCCTCACGTTGTGGCGGTACGATACTCCATCATCGGCAAACATCAAAACCACGGCCATGGATGACGATGAACAGCCATTCGTAGGGCTCGCGTCCGCGCAGGGCCACCATCGCCCCGAGGAATCCGGACGTGAAAAGCAGGCCCGCCAGGAGCAGCGGGAGGAGGTCCGGGGGCAGGGACGCAATCCGCGGCAGGGAGGCGATACGTCCTCCCCAGGTGGCGCAGGCGATGCCCCCGCCCGAGGCGGCCAGGATGCGCATGGCGCTGAGCCCGACTTGGCGTAGGGGAACCTGCCCGAGGTCGCGGCGCAGGAGGACGGCGAGGAGGACGCAGTTGACCATCGACGAGACCGCCGTCGCCAAGGCGATGCCCCCCTGTTGCAACGGCCACATCAGGATCAAGTTAAGGATGACATTGAGGATGACGCAGGCGATGGCGATGCGCACCGGCGTGCGCATGTCCTTGCGGGCATGGAAGCCGCCGACCAGCACCTTCACCGCCGCGAAGAACGGGATGCCTGCGGCATAGAAGAGCATCGCCCAGGCGGTTGCCGCCAGCGCCTCCTCCCCGAACCTCCCGCGCATGAAGAAAAGGCGGATGATTTCCCAGCGGAACCAGACGGTGAACACTGCCGTCGGGATGCACAGGAAGAGGATCTGGCGCAGACCGAAGAGGAGTTGGCTCACCATGCCGGCCAGGTCGTGGCGCGCGGCGAACCGTGACAGGCCCGGCAGGATGACCGTGCTCATCGAGACCGCAAAAACCCCCACCGGCATGTAGATCAGGCGGTCGCTGTAGTAGAGCGCGGGCACCGCTTGGTCGTGCAGCCAGCAGGCCAGCCATTTGTCGGTGAGCATGCTCACCTGCAGGACGGACGCCCCGAGCACCCCGGGCAGGACCAGCCGCCAGACATCAAGGAGCACCGGATCGCGCAGCAGCCCGGGATGGAAGAAGGCCCGCAGCGGCATCAGGCCGACCCGCATCAGCATGTAGGCCATGAGCACCAGCTGTGCCATGCCCGCCAGCACCACCGCCTGGCTCAAGGCGCGAAGTTGTGCGAAAGGGTCGTCGGCCAGGGGTGGACAGACCAGCAGCAGGCAGGCGATCAGGGCGACATTGATCAGGGTCGTGCCCAGCGCCGGCAGGAAGAACCGCCCGACGCAGCCCAGCACGGCCGCCATCACCCCGACCAGGCAGACGAAGAACATGTAGGGGGCGAGGATCGGCGTGACTTGGCAGGCAAGCCGCACCCGTTCGACCGTCGCGTAGGGCATCGCCAGCCAGGCGGCGACGGCCACCACCACGCAGGCCACGGCCAGGATTCCCCCCGTCACGGTCAGCACCGCCGCCAAGTGACGCCGTGCCGTGCGGGTGCCGTCCTTGGCCAGCGTCCCCGTGAAGATCGGCACCAGGGCCGTGCCCAGCGCCCCCTCGCCGACGATCCGCCGGAGCATGTTGGCGACCGTGAAGGCCAAGGTCCAGGCGGTCATTACCGCGCCGCCGCCGAGCACCTGCGCAAAGAGCACATCGCGGACAAAGCCCAGACCCCGGCTGAGCAGGTTGGCGAAGGCGACCAGGGAAGTGCCACGAACCAGTGTCCGGGCCTCGTCGGCACCAAGGGCCCTGTCCCCGCCCGGGGCTGCCCCCGCCGCGCCGCCGTCCGTGCTCACCCCTTCACGGCCCCGGAGGCCAGGCCCTTGACGAACAGGCGCATGGTGAAGAGGAAGATGATCACCATTGGCGTGCTAGCGATCGTGTAGCCCGCCATCAGATGGCCCCATTCCTTGACGTATTCCGAGTCCATCCGCACCAGCCCGACCGCCAAGGTCAGCATATTGTCGTCGCGCATCACGATCAACGGCATGATGTAGTCGTTCCACATGCCGATGAATTGCAGGATGCCCAGCGTCGAGAGGATGCTGCCCGACATCGGCAGGACGATGTTGTACACCTGCTGCAGGTGCGAGGCCCCGTCGACCTCCGCCGCGTCGAACAGGTCTTGCGGGATATCCTCGATGAAGTTGCGCAGGATGTAGATCTGTACGACCTGGGCGCCGGTGACGTTGACCACGATCAGCGCCCAGAACGTGTTCAGCAGGCCGAGGTTCTTGAGCAGCATGAACAGGGGAATGAGGTTCGCCACCCCCGGCATCAGCATCAGGATGAGGAAGAAGTACCAGAAGATGCGCGAGCCTGACATCTTGAACCGCGCAAAGAAGTAGGCCGCGTTCAGCGAGAGGAAGAAGGTGAAGATGATCGAGGTGATGCAGACGAAGATGGTGTTGAAGATGTACTTCGCCACCATGCCCCAGGCGATCGCGAAGTTCTCCCAGTGGAACGGCACCATGAACGTCCACGGGTTCCCCGCGAACTGCGCGTTCGTCTTGCCGCTGATCGTCAGCATCACATACAGCGGAAACAGCGCCAGGGCCAGCACGAAGAGGATGAAGAGGTGCTTGCCCAGTTCGCCGAAGGCCGACTGGAACCGATGACTATGCCACATGGACGCTCTCCGTCATTTTTCCACACGGATGTACTTGTTGTTGATCTCGGTCAGGATCAGGATGAAGGCGAAGAGCACCAGGCCGATGGCGCAGGCATAGCCCGCGAAGCTCTCACGGAAGGCGGTGCGGAACATGTACAGCCCGGGAACCATAAGCTTGCCGTTGGGGCCGCCGTCGATGCCGAACAGGATGAGGATGAAGGCGTACGACTGTAGCGTGCCGATGATCATCAGCACCATGTTGATGCGTACCTGGGTGAGGATCAGCGGCAGCTCGATGTGGAAGAACTTCTGCACCGGCCCGGCCCCGTCCAGGTCCGCCGCCTCGTACACCGAGGTGTCGATCCCCTGCAGCCCCGCCAGGTAGATCAGCACGCCGACCACCCCCACCCATGGGAAGCCCCAGATGATCATCGCTGGCAGGACTAGGTGCTCGTGCCCCAGCCACACGGGCATCTGCCCCGCCCGGAAGATCCCGCCCCAGCCCAGCAGGCGGTCGGTCAGGGCCAGCAGGTCCATGACCTTGGAATAGACCAGGATGCGGTTGAAGAGCCCCTCCTGGGGGTTGAAGAAGAACTTCCAGAGCAGCAGCCCGACCATGCCCGGGATGATCATCGGCACCACGAAGAGCACCCGGTACCAGTAGTTGCAGGCGTCGCTCTTCAGGCGGTGGATGACGACGGCGGTGAGGATCGAGGGGAGCATCTTGACGATGTTGAAGGCGACCAGGATGGCGATGATGGTGAAGCCGCCCCAGAGCTGGGGGTCGCCGCCGGCATGGGCGCCCAGGGCCCAGATGCACAGGCTGAGGGCCATGAAGCTTTGGGCGGTCCGCGCCCCCTCGACCTCCGGCAGCCGCTCGGCGGCCGCCGGGATCCACAGGAGCAGCCCATAGGCCAGGGTCACCAGCATCCAGGCAAAGACGGCGGCGAAGCCGAACGCCTGAAGGAAGGCCACGGCCATGAAGCAGACCGGGATCGAGAGGTAGAACCAGCGCTTGCCGTTCTCCGTGCTGACCAGCGCGTGCAGGCAGAGCAGGACCAGGCCCCAGACCAGCAAGCCGTAGCCGAGGAAGCCACCCGCCTTGCCGAGGTTCAGCAGCATCGCGCCGTCGGCCGTGGCGGTCAGCACCCGGGGATCGAAGGCCAGGCCCTTGACGCCCATCACGCCGGCCGCGATCAGCAGCGAGAGGATGCCGCCGACCTGGCGCACCCGGTCGCCTCGGTCGCTCTTCTCCTTTGCCATGTAGAGCACCGCCAAAAACGGCGCCAAGGTCGCGAGCCACACCCAGTAGTTGCCCATCACCCGGCGGAAGTTGCCGTCGCCCACCCAGATCTTGATGTCCTCGCCGTTCCAGCGGAAGAACGAATGGTACAGGGCGCTGACCGCCGGATAGTAGGCGAACATCGCCACCAGCAGGACGCTGGGCAGGACGAAGAAGTAGAGCTTCCAGTAGTGCTTCAGCCGTTGCAGTCCGATGTCGCGTGCCATGGCCGGAGTCCCTGTTATTTGTCCGCGATGCGGTCGTAGACCTCGAAGAACGCCTTGCTGAACTCGTTGCTGCCCCGTTGCCGGAACGCTTCCTCCATCAGGGCCGTGAGCATGGCCGGATTGGTCTCGAAGGTCCGCACGATGTCCCAGCTCTCGGCGTATTTCTTCTCTGCCTTGCTCCGTTCCCGTTCGTCCGTGGCGAAGAGCATCTGCGCCAGGTACATGCTCCGGCGCACCTGCTTGTCGGGGATCGACTCCTGCGCGCTCCGGAGCATGCGCTGGTAGTCGACGGCCGCCGCCTCCGGCAGGGTCTGGCGCAGGCGGTCGATGTACTCGCTGTAGGAATAGTCGCCGGAGATGTACGGCCAATAGGCCTGGTTCTCGATCATGGTGGTGCGGTTGCCCATGCCGAAGTTCAGCCAGTTCCAGTAACCCTCGTAGTTGGGCTCGAAGGCCTTCAGGTAGCCGGACGCCTCGGTGCCCTTCACCGCCGGGATCCACTGGGCGATGTCGTTCATCGCCTGGTTGTTCTCCGGGGTCGTGCAGAACTGCAGGAACTCGATCGCCTCCGGGATGCGGGGGCTGAACTTGACGACGCCGAAGCTGAAGCCGGTTTGGGTCGACTCGGCCACCTTGCCAACGAAGTACTTGCCGTATTCGGGATCGTCCTTGGTGGGCAGCGGGAAGTCGCAAATGCCGACCTCGAACTGCTTCCGTGCGAGCAGCCGGGCCCGGCTGCCGGGCGAGACCGCGTCGACCTCGACCACCGTCGGCACGGATTGCCCAGCCCGGGGGCAGTCCTCGAGGTTGATCCCGTAGCGGGCCCAAAGATCCGCTCCGGGCACCGGGCGCAGCCGCGCCTCAGTCTGCCCTCCCTCGCGGTCGAGGGACAGCGTCACCGAGCCGTTGTCCGGCACCGCCATCAGCGCCGCCACGACCTCCGCGCTGGTCTTGGCCGGGCGGCCGTCGACCGCCAGGACAATGTCGCCGAACGGCTGGTCGCCGATCTGCTTCAGGAAGGACGAAGCGTCCCAGCTCCCCGAGGTGATCATCAAGGCCCGCCCTTGGACGAACGAGAAGCCGGAGTCCATGCGGTCCACCGACATGAAGCCCGGGGTGAAGTAGTCGCTCATGCGCCGGATCAGCTCCTGGCTCACCCGGTACTTCTCGTCCTCGAAGGTCAGCCGCCCCTCGAGCATGGCCGCCAGCACCTCGCTCCAGCCGAGATTGCCGTCCAGCCCGGTATCCAGCTCGCGGCAGCGGTCCGCCGTCAGCATCGACGAATAGCGGGCCCGGAACATGCCCACCTGGTAGTTGGCCGAAGCGATCGGGACCAGCTGGTAGGCTGGCTTTTGGTTGCCGCTGACAAACGGGACGACGCGTTGCCACCAGGTCAACGGATGCGCCTCGTTATGCGCCTTGACCGCCGCGTTGCGCTGGTCGACATAGGCAAGGACCCCGTCGCATACCCGGAACAGGTCCTGTAAGGTCTGCGGCGCCTGGTCGCTGCCGATCACCCGCCGCGCCATGTCCTTGTTGTAGAAGATGCGGATGGTGAACTGGCTGAAGCCCACGCCATAGTAGTCGAGCAGGTCGGGGATGTAGGCGTTCTCCAGCCCGTCCTTGAAGGTGTCCTTCCAGATCACGTCGGCCAGCGCGGGGTTGTCCTGGTTGAAAGGGTTGGGCTGGTGCAGCTCCTCGGTGATCGGCACGAAGTAGCGGCCCAGGTAGGTGTAGACGTCGAACATGCCCAGCTCGATGAGATCCGGTGCGGTGCGCCCGATGAGTTGGGTGGTCACCCATTGGGCATAGGCCCGCTCGGTGATCGGGATCTGCTCGACCTTGCGGTCGGGAAAGCGCGCCTCGTAGCGGCGGAACATCTCGTCGAACCCGTCCCGGATCCCCAACTCAAGCTGCCAATGGCACAGGCGGATCACCTTCCGCCCCATGAACTCATCCTTCTTGTTCTGGGCCACGTTCCACAGGGCGCCGACATAGCACACGGCCAGGATCGCCAGGCCAATGAAGTTCACCCAGGAAACGCCGCCTTCGATCTGCTTGCGCGCCATGTCAGTCTCCCGCCATCAGTTCGCGGACCCGCTCCATGCAGAAGTACACCTTGCCGTCGGAAGGGGCCTCCTTCCAGATCTTGGTGTAGAACTCGATGGCCGTGTCGCGGTCGTCCAGCTTCTCGTCGGCGATCCGCGCCACCCGGAACCAGACCGTGTTGCGCTCGCGAAAGCTGGTGGGTCCAAGGCGGCAATATTCACGGTACCAGGCGACGCTGCGCGCGTAGTCGCCACGCCAGAAATAGGCGTTCGCCAGATAGTTGGCCATCACCGGCGCCAGCAGACCGGGGCCGCCGGCGCGTCCTTTCCCGGCGTCTTCCGCCAGGTACGCCTCGATCTCGGCCATGCGGTCGGTGGTCCGCGCATCCTTGAAGTCTGTCAGGCCCGCCGTCGCCCGCAGCAGCAGGGCGTCCTGGTTGAAGATCGAGTCATGATGGTCGCGCTGCAACCGTTGCCAAAGCTTCTCGGCCTCGCCCAGGGCGGCGGCATCCCGGGACAGCAGGTGGATCCGGTAGTGGCATTCCGCCGTCATCGCCAGCCAGAACGGGGCCAGACGGTGACCATCGCCCAGTTCCTGCAGGCAACGCCCGTAGGCCGCCAGCGCCTCGCGGAAGTCTCCGACCGTGACGTTGCCCCGCCCGCCGAACTGATAGCAGAACGCCCGCCCGGTGAGTGCCTGGCAGAGATCCTCGCGATTGGGCGGGTCGGCAATCACCCGATCGAACAGGCGTCGCGCCTTGCGGAATTCCATGAAGGCATATTCACGCCAGGCCTCGGAGAGGATCGACGCCTCGGCGGCGTCCTGGGCGTGAACGGTGACGGGAGCGAGCCCCAAAAAAGCCAGCAGCAGGGTCACGCCTGTCGCCAACAGCACCCGGGACGTCGCCTTTGCCGGAAGTGTGCCCAAGGTCTCACCTCGTCGTTCGCGCATTCATGCAAAAGCTTTAGTATACCGTCTCGACGGGCCATGTCAACCACGCCCGTCTGGCGGGTTGGCCGGCAGCGTTCCATGGATGGCATTGCCTCTCATCGCCAGCGGGGGCGATTGCCCAAGCTGGGGCATGGGGATATGGTAGGGAATTGCCGTCTGCCCCGCGAGTTCTGCCAGAAGCGATCCGACCATGCCCCTTGCCGCCCCGTGGACCGAATCTCTGCATCAGCTGATTGCCGAGGCGTCCTG
>CAZBDL010000111.1:0-3335 GCA_964490525.1 uncultured Victivallales bacterium
CGCCGCCTTCCGTCGCCTCACCGCAAAATATGACACCCCCACCCAATGTCAAGAAAGGCCTTCACCCCCGCCGCATGCCCGCTTTCATGAATTTTGTTCGCGTCGATTGCCGAATGGCCATCCGGGAGGCAGGTTACGGGATGATCAAAGACTTTTATCTGATCCGTCATGGCCAGTCGCTGGCAAATGCCGGCATTGACGACCATTTCGACACCCCGCTCTCGCCGCCGGGACGGGCCCAGGCGGGACGCTGCGGACAATTCATGGCTTGCCTGCTCAACGACCGGGAGGCCCGGATCCTGGCCAGCCCCTTCCGGCGGGCGGTGCAGACGGCTGACCTGGTTGCCGCCGCCTGCGGACTTCCCATCCACCTGGAACCGGCGCTACACGAACTGTTTCTGGCGGGCTGGTTCACCCCGGGCCATGTGCCCCTGCTGCCGCTGCCGGAACTGGCAAAAGCCTTTCCCAGGATCGTCGGCAACTATCCTTCCGGGCCATGGTGGCCCGATGCCGCAGAGAACGCCGAAGACGTCGTCCGGCGCGCCACCGGCATGCGCAACCGACTGCTCGGCAATGAGTTTCCCGAAGCATCGATCGCCTGCGTCAGCCACTATGGGTTCATTTCGGCGCTGTCCGAGTCCCTCTGCCCCGGCATCTCCCTGGAGAACATCGCCAACGCTTCCGTCACCCATCTGCGCTGGGACGGCGAACGCTGCACCTGCCTGCTCCGCGAAGAGCAGCGCTTCCTGGCGTGAGGCCGGGCCCGTCGCCTCGCCGCCTCGCGGCATCCGACGCCGCCCCGGCCCTTGCCGGACCATGCCAGAGCACCGTCCATGGATCCGGCATCCGCGCCTGGATCATTTGGCTCGCCGGACCACCGTTCATGGTCATCGGTGCGGGCGTCGCCTGGGCGAAGGACGCCCCGTTTGCCAGCATGGCCAAGCCCCCCCTCACCCGGCCCCATCCCGAAGCCGATGCGCTGGCGTCGGCGCTACGCGCCTTGCTGGACGGCGATCCCGCCCCGCTGCCCATCCACCAACTTGACCTCGCCCGACTCTCCACCATCGCCCGAAAAGTCCTGACCACCCTGCGCGAGACCACACCCGCCGGACAAATCACGACCTACGGTGCCCTCGCCGCTGCCTGCGGACGCCCCAAGGCGGCCCGAGCCATCGGCAGCATCCTCCGCCAAAATCCATTTCCCCTTTTCTTCCCCTGTCATCGGGTCATCGCGGCGGCCGGGCGGATCGGCGGCTTCCAGGGGGGTACGACAAGCACCCCCCTCAAGGCTCGCCTGCTGGCCATCGAACAGACGCCGCAGGCATGATCCACCACCCCCGCCTCTCCCCGCCATCCGGAGGACAGCCACAGGCATTTATTCTCATAAATAAGATTGCATCTTGTTGCAAAGCAATGCTATTATTTAATATTGTCATCATTTTAATTATTGTTTCCTTCGGTCGCCCCGCCGCTTTCGGCATGGGCATGCCGAGGGCATCCGTCCGGGGCATGGTCCCCACCGCTTGCAAATCTTCACGGGGAGCGCCATTCTTATCTGGAGGTCCTTGGCCCCCGGGCGCACGAGGGCCGCTTGCGCTCCCGCATCCATCCACTTTCCAGAGAAGGGCCTGGCAATGAACCTGATCGACCAGCAGATTGCGCATCTGGCCGCGCTCGAGGTGGCGCCGACCCGCCGTCCGGACTTCACCGCGTTCTGGGCGGAGGCGGTGGCCAGCTGCCGGGAGATTCCCCTGGAGATCCGGGCCAAGGAGATCGTCCATCCGCTGCGGAAGTTCACCATCGAGGATCTGACCTTCACGGGGCTGGACGACACGCCGATCCGTGGCTGGCGAGCGTTGCCGCCGGAAGCGGCGGACGGCCCGGTGCCCTGCCTGGTCTGCTATCACGGGGCGAGCGGCCACCGCGGCTTTCCGCACAATCTGGCCACGTGGCTGTCGCTGGGGGTGGCGGTGATCACCTACGACTTTCGCCTGCAGGGCGGGCTAACCGGCTCGAACAGCGGCTTCCCGAGCGGCTCGCGCAGCTTCACCTGGGTGGCGCAGGGGCTGACCGAACCGCGCCAGTCCTACCTCTATCATGCCTGCACCGACGCGTTGCGGGCAATCGAGGTAGCGGTGCGGACACCGGGGGTCGACCCGGCCCGGATCGGCGTCAACGGCGGCAGCCAGGGCGGGGCGATGGCCCTGGGCATGGCCGCGCTGCATCCGGCCGTGAGCCTGTGCCTGGCCGATGTCCCCTCCTCCTGCTGGCTGGAGAAGCGGCTGTTCGACCGCAGCGGCGGCTACGGGCAGATTGCGGACTTCCTGCGCAACCATCCGGATCAGCTCGACGCGGTATGCGCCTCGCTGAGCTACTTCGACAATCTCAACCACGCCGAGAGCATCCGTTGCCCGGTTCTGGTCTCGGTCGGGCTGAAGGATCCGGTGTGTCCGCCGGACACCGTGTACGCGGTCTACAACCGGATCACGGCGCCGAAGCGGATCGTCAACTATCCATTCGGCGAGCACGACGGAGGCGGCGGCTTGCACGAGGAGGTGAAGCTCGCCTTCGTGGCGGAGCACTTCATCCGATGAGGGAGCTGGTCATCGGGGGCCCCGGCACCATCGGCACGATCCAGCTCGCTATGGCCTTGAACGTTGAGTTGAATGTTGAGCGCTGGGCGCTGGAGCTGGGGTCAAGGCTATTTCAAGACCATTGGTAAAAGCCGATGGGGATCAGAGTTCCAGCCCCGGTTCCCGGAGAGCCCCTCCCCGGGGAATGAAAAGGCGGTAGGGGCCAATCTCGCGGTGCAGTTCATAGGCCTCCTCGACGGCGTGAAGGACCGACGCGGGAAAGTCGGACCCCGCCGGCCCCCCGGGCCGCGAATCTCGCACGACCACCAAGGAAAAATCGCGCTTGGCGATGCAGGCCAGAAGAGGGCCGGGGTCGAGGCGGCCGCGACGGGTCAGCCAGCCATATTGGAACGGTTGGACCGCCAGCGCCTTGCCCGCCGCCAGCAGGTATCCGGGATCGTCGGCGAGGATCGGATTCGCGGCTCCGACCATCTCCCCGACCAGCAGACGGCCGATCTCCCGGTCCGCCTCACCGGGGGTGAGCACCGCTTGCCCGGCAGGCATTTCCTGTCCGTAGGTCGCCGTGAACACCGGCTGCGGCACCATGGGCAAGAAGAGGGCGAATTGCGCGACCAGGCACCAGGCGACCAGGCCGTGGCGAGGGCGACCAACGAGATCAGCCAGGACCGGTCCGGCCAGCAGGACACCCGCCGCCAAGGGCAGCAGATAGTAGTGCGCCTCGGCCCCGATCTTGGCCGAGGC
>CAZBDL010000111.1:3345-9225 GCA_964490525.1 uncultured Victivallales bacterium
ACCGCGAACAGGGCAAACCACCAACGCGGCGAGCGCCGGTCGCCGGTCGCCAAGCCATAGGCCAGGATGGCCAGGACAAACGGGTGCCGTCCTGCCACCGTCGCCGCCAACC
Source organism: uncultured Victivallales bacterium (assembly GCA_964490525.1). Lineage (GTDB taxonomy): Bacteria > Verrucomicrobiota > Lentisphaeria > Victivallales > CAZBDL01 > CAZBDL01. The sequence goes on from CAZBDL010000111.1 coordinate 3,458, forward strand.
GGATCATCAACGCCAGGGACATGCCGATGCGGTTCATCGCGCCGAAATGGACGAAGACCGCTGACTCCCCGGCCAGGAGAAGCCCAGCCAAGGCCGCCGCCCAAGACAGGGCCAAGCCCGCCACGAAGGCGAGCCCCGGCGACCGCCCCTGGCGAAAACTGGCCACCAGCCCCGCCAGGGGCACCGCCAGAAACAGGGGCTTGACGAGGATTGCGGCAGCCGCCAGGATTCCCGCCACGCCCCAAGCCACGCCTTGCGCAAGACCGGCCGGAGCGGGCGCGGGAAATGCCGGGTTGGGCCCGTCGGCCAACGGCGCGCGGGAGCGGCGGCCGCCACACGGGACCTCCATGGCCCACACCGCGCCGAGGGCGAAGGCCAAGGCGAGCATGTCGACACGCGCCATGACGGCATAACGCCAGGCCAAGGGAGACGCCCCGAAGAGGGCGCAGGCGCCCAGCGCGGCAAGCGGCGGGAGGTCGCGCCGGAGCAGGTGGAAGAGGATCGCCAAGCACAGAGCGAAGCCCAGCAACGATGCCAACCGCGAGGCCAGGAAGATGCCCCCTCCCGTCTCCGGCAACCAACGGACAAGGTGGAACCAAAGGGGGCCATAGGGATTGTGCAGCCAGGGCATGGAGGCGGCGGTCATCGCCGGATAGAGCGCCAGGCCATGGCGCGCCCGCTGCAACCAATTGACCACGACCCCCTCGCCGTATTCGACCGGATAGGGAAACGGCAGGGTCAGCAAGGCATGCCGGGCGAGGCCGCCTGCCAGGAACACCAACAAGGCCGCCGCCAGCAGCTCCGGCAGGCTGAGCCGAAAGGGATGCGGCGGACGCTGAATCACGGGTTCACCTTGCTGTCCGAAGGAAGGGGCCGGGGTCATCGGCGACGGATGCGCGGGCGGGATCGGCTTCTGACGCCATCCCTGACGCCGCCCGATGGCGGCCCTGCATGGTACGAGACACGGAACCACGGAAAATACCAGTGCCGCACGTCGCCCCCCCCGGCCGATTCCCGCCCGTGCGGAGCCGGTTCAACCGGGATCTTCCCCTCGACAAATGGCGAATTCCGGATATATTGACCGGTTGATCTGCGGGAACGGAGGGATCCCGCATCCGGCAACCGGGGCAAACGAGGCATCGAGATGAGCGGCTTCACCGACATCCTCTTCGGGGCGTTCACCACCTTCCTGGAGAGATTTTCCGCATGGTATGCAGGCATCTGCGACGCCGGGTTCTCGCCAGACCTCGGGGCCCTCGTGCGCAATGCCGTGCTGCTCGCCCTCTGGCTGGGCAGCGGCTTTGCCGCCGCCACGGTCGCCGAGATGCGCGGACGCAACCGCCTGCTCCATTTCCTGCTGGGCCTGGCCGCCCCCTACGCCTATCCGCTGCTCATGCCCAAGCTGCTGCCACGGCTCCACGAGACGGCAAAGGCCGATGACCAGGCGGCCGCCGAGGCGGTCACCGACGTGGTTCCCGAATCGCACCTCAAGTCGGTCCGCAACCGTGACGAAGACGAGGATGCCGACGAGGCTGATCTCCTGGAACCACCGGCCGATGCCCTGGACCAAAGCTACTTCTCGCGGATCGCGACCGACGAGACGGGAGCCCCGCGCGGCCCCTTCATCTTCGAATTCGACGATGGTCGCGTGCTCGAGGTCGAGCGCATCATCTCTGCCCTCGACCAGCTGGTCGTGGTCGAGGTCCTTCAGGCTGGAGCCAAGCCACGCACCGTGCGTTGCCCCTACGGGAAGATTGCCGCCTGCCGCCTGAAAGAGGACTGGGCCCAGCAGGCGGCACCGGCGCTCGATCCTGTCGCCGTGCCCATTCCCCAGCCCAGCGAGACGTCGGCGCCAATGCCGGAGATGACATCGCCCGTCAGCGACGCCAGCCCGACCATCCGCGGCCACGGCACCCAATCAACGGTGAGCGAAAGCAGCCGCCGCTATGTCCTGCTCGCACCGGGGACGATCATCGGCAACGCCCGCATCATCAAGGAACTGGGGCGCGGCGGCATGGCCGTCGTCTACCGCGGCCAGCACACGGCCCTGGACATCGCCGTCGCCGTCAAGGTCCTCTCATGCAGCATTGACGAGGTGGATCCCGAGTATTCCGAGCGCTTCCTGCGGGAAGCCAAGTACGCGGCCCAGATCAAGCACGACAACGTGGTCGGAGTGATGGATGCCGGCCATGACGCCGCCAACAACTGCCACTACATCATCCTCGAGTACGTCAGCGCCGGGACGGTCGCCGACGTGCTGCGCGACGGCAACGCCATCGACGAGGAGAACGCCATCAAGATCGGCATCGCCGTCGCCTCGGCTCTCGAGGTGGCCGCCAAGCACAACATCGTGCACCGCGACATCAAGCCGGCGAACATGATGATCACCGACGAGGGGGTCATCAAGGTCGCCGACCTGGGCATCGCCAAGCAGATCGAGAAGAGCGACGACCGCCACCTGACCCTGCCGAACACGATCATCGGCTCCCCCGTGTACATGAGTCCGGAGCAAATCAGCGACTTCTGCCGGGTGGACACGCGCAGCGACATCTACAGCCTGGGCGTCTCGCTCTTCCACATGCTCACCGGCAAGCCGCCATACCTGGGCGAGACGCACATCGCCACGCTGACCAAGGTCATCAACGATCCGGTGCCCGATCCGCGCACCCTCAATCCGGCGCTGTCGGCAGGGGTGGCGGAAGCCTGCATGACAATGATGGCGAAGGATCCGCACGACCGCTACCAGACACCGACCGAGGTCCTGGTCGCCCTGTTCCGCCTGCTCGGCCAATAACCCACCCGTCGACCCTTGCCATCATGTTCAGCCCGGTCAGCAATCAGCCCGATTTCCCGGCCATGGAGGAAGGCATCCTGGCTGCCTGGGCGGCGGAGGACACGTTCGGCGCCTCCTTGGCCCAGCGCGAAGGCAGCCCCGAATTCGTCTTCTATGACGGGCCTCCCTTCGCCACCGGCTTGCCGCACTACGGGCATCTGCTGGCAGGGACGATCAAGGACGTCATCCCCCGCTACCAGACAATGCGCGGCAAGCATGTCGGGCGCGTCTTTGGCTGGGACTGCCATGGGTTGCCCATCGAGGCGTTGGCCCAGGAGGCGCTGGGGGTGAACGGCACCCATGAGATCCGGGCCTACGGGGTGGACAAGTTCAACGAGCAGTGCCGCTCGATGGTGCTGCGCTACGTCGCCGAATGGCGCCGTACGGTGACGCGCATGGGGCGCTGGGTCGACTTCGACCACGACTACAAGACCATGGACCCGACGTTCATGGAAACCATCTGGTGGGTCTTCCGACAGCTTTGGGACCAGGGCCGCGTCTACCGGTCCTACCGGATCATGCCCTACAGCTGGAAGCTGAACACGCCGCTGAGCAACTTCGAGGCCGGCAGCAACTACAAGGAGGTGCAGGATCCGGCGATAACCTGCCGCCTGCGCGTCGTCGACGGCGCCCCCGCGTCCTGGGGCGAGACCCACCTGCTGGTCTGGACCACCACGCCTTGGACGTTGCCGGCCAATCTCGCCGTCTGCGCCGGCCCGGAGATCGACTACGTGGCGGTGCGCGACGCGCGGGAAGGCGTCTGCTATGTGCTCGCCGAGTCCCGGCTTGCCGCCTGCTACCCGCAAGCACAGGACTACACGGTGGTGGCGCGGCTCAAGGGATCTGGCCTGAAGGATTGGGCCTATGCCCCGCTGTTTCCCTATTATGCCGGGCAGCCCGGCGCCTTCCGGGTGCTGAACGACGGGTTCGTCAGCACCGAGGACGGCACCGGCCTGGTGCACATGGCGCCCGCCTTTGGCGAGGACGACTTCCGCGTCTGCCGGGCCGCCGGCATCGCCCCGGCCGACCCCCTCGACGAGAACTGCTGCTTCACCGACAGCGCTCCGGAATATGCCGGGCGCTTCTGCAAGGACTGCGACAAGGACCTGATCCGGCGGCTGAAGCAGGAGGGCCGCCTGGTGCACCAGACCACCATCGTGCACAGCTACCCGTTCTGCGACCGCACCGACACGCCGCTCATCTACCGGGCCATCGAGGCCTGGTATGTGCGTGTCGAGGATGCCCGCGACGATCTCGTCGCCGCCAACCAGGCCATCCGTTGGGTCCCCGCCCATGTCGGCGAAAAGCGCTTCGGCAACTGGCTCCGCGAGGCCAAGGACTGGAATGTCAGCCGCAACCGCTTCTGGGGCTCATGCATCCCCGTGTGGATCAACGAGCAGGATCCCCAGGACATGATCTGCGTCGGCTCCGTCGCCGAACTGGAGGCGCTGTCCGGACAACGGGTCATGGATCTGCACAAGCATTTCGTCGACCGGATCGTCATCGTCCGCGACGGCAAGACCTATCGCCGCACCCCGGAGGTCCTCGACTGCTGGTTCGAGAGCGGGGCCATGCCCTATGCCCAGCACCACTATCCGTTTGCCGACCAGGCCCGCTTCGAGGATCATTTTCCCGCCGACTTCATCGCCGAGGGACTCGACCAGACCCGCGGCTGGTTCTACACCCTGGTCGTCCTCGGCACCGCCCTCTTTGGGCAGGCCCCGTTCCGCAACGTCATCGTCAATGGCCTGGTGCTGGCGGAAGACGGGCAGAAGATGTCCAAGCGAAAGAAGAACTATCCCGATCCAGGCAAGGTCATCGATGCCTATGGCGCGGACGCCCTGCGCCTCTTCCTGCTCGGGTCGCAGGTGGTCCACGCCGAGGATCTCCGTTTCTCCGAGCACGGCGTCCGCGAGATCCTGCGCCAGGTGCTCATACCGCTCTGGAACGCCTACAGCTTCTTCGTGACCTATGCGCGGCTGGACGGGTGGACGCCGGCGGCCGAGCCCGCGCCCCCGGCCATGCCGACCCATGCGCTTGACCGGTGGATCCTCTCCTCCTTGGCCGAGATGGTCGACGAGATCCGCGGCCACATGGATGCGTACCGGCTGCAAAAGGCGGCCAACCGCTTTGAAAAGTTCGTGGAGGACCTCACCAACTGGTACATCCGGCGCAGCCGCCGTCGCTTCTGGAAGAGCCAGGACGACGCGGACAAGGACGATGCCTACCGCACGCTGCACTTTGTGTTGCTGACGTTCTGCCGGACGGCGGCACCCTTCATTCCATTCGTCACCGACGCCATCTACCGGAATCTGCGCACCGCCACCATGCCGTCCTCGGTGCATCTTTGCGACTATCCCGCCGAGGAGACAGCCCGTCGCGATCCCGAACTCGAGCGCCAAATGGACTTGGCCATGACGGTGGTCCAGCTCGGTCGCCACCTGCGCACCGAGCGTTCGCTGCGTGTCCGTCAGCCGCTCCGCCAGGTCGTCATCGTTGCGCCCGACCCCGCGGCCCGCGCCCTGCTTCTTGGCACAGCCGAACTGATCGCCGACGAATTGAATGTCAAGGCGGTGTCCTTCCTCGACCACGAACGGGATCTGGTCACCCGCCGCGCCAAGGCCAACTTCAAGACCCTCGGCAAGCGCCTGGGAAAGGAGATGAAGGAGGCGGCCGCCCTCATTGCCGAACTGGGCGACAACGATCTCGCGCGCTGGGAGGCGGCGGGCGCACTGACGCTGCGCCTGCCTTCCGGAACGGTTGCCGAGCTTGGCCCCGAGGACATTCTGGTCGAGCGCCAGGAGCGCCCCGGGATCTGCGCCGCCACCGGGGCAGGCGTCACGGTCGGGCTCGACACCACCCTCGACCAGGCCCTCGCGGAAGAGGGGTTTGCCCGGGAATTCGTCAGCCGCATCCAGAATTTCCGCAAAGAATG
>CAZBDL010000112.1:0-9220 GCA_964490525.1 uncultured Victivallales bacterium
TCGCTGGCGGCGTTGGGCGGGCGGAAATGCGGGTGACGGCTTTTCATGGGGCGCTCCAGGAGGGCATGACGGGATGGCGGGTGCGGGGGCTGGAAATATCCGACGCCATGGCGGAATTTCCAGTCCGCAGGCGAGGTGGTGCCCCGAGCCTCCGGGGTGGGCAGGCGGATGCCCGCTTCGCCGGATAAGAAGGTGGGCAAGCGAGGACGAGGACGAGCGAAGCCTCGCACAAGGTAGGAGCCCGCTCCCCCTTCGACAAGCTCAGGACAGGCTGCGGGCGAACCTCTGTCTCCCGAAAAACAAAGCACGAGGACGAGAAGGAGAGGGGGTGTTCATGGGGATCATCAGGAAGCCATGGCAAAGGTAACGGTGGCACATCATAATGAGGTGACCAGTAATTGGCGAGATCATGCTTGTAGCTGGCGAGATCGTGATGGACATCGCGCGTGGAATGGGGTATTTGTGAGGTCGGCAGGATCGTGCGTTCCTGCTGGGTGGTGAAACTTCTGAACCGAATCCTTCAGACCAGGGAGAACGGGCCATGGGATCCTTTGCGTGGTTGGGTCAGGTCGGCGATCCGGGGTGCGAATTTCGCGGGGCACCGTTCTGGGCGTGGAACGGGCGGCTGGATCCGGCGGAGCTACGGCGTCAGATCCGCCTGATGCGGGAGATGGGCCTGGGCGGCTTCTTCATGCATTCGCGGGTGGGGCTGGACACGACTTACCTTTCCGAGGAATGGTTCGACTGCGTGCGGGCTTGCCTCGACGAGGCGGACAAGCTGGGCATGAAGGCGTGGCTTTACGACGAGGACCGCTGGCCGTCGGGGGCGGCGGGCGGCCTGGTGACGGTGGATCCGCAGTACCGGTTGCGACGATTGGTGATGCGGCGTGCGGACGACGGGACGGTGCCGGCGCCGGTGGCGGGCGGCGAGGTGGTCGGCCTGTTTCGGGTGCGTTTTTCGGCGGGGGCGATGGCGAGCTACGAGCGGCTGGCGGCGGTGCCGTCGGATGGTCGGGTGGCGTTGGGGGTGGACGAGGCGTTGCTGCTGTTCTCGGTCGAGCTGGAGCAGCCGTCGAGCTGGTACAATGGCCAGACCTACCTGGACACCATGGACCAGGAGGCGGTGGCGAAGTTCATCGAAGTGACCCACGAGGCCTACCGTCGCGAGGTGGGCGAGGCGTTCGGCGGGACGGTGCCGGGGATCTTCACGGACGAGCCGGCGCATACCCAGGTGGCGATGGCGGCGGGGGAGGGGTGCTGGGTGACGGCGTGGTCGCGCACCTTTGCGGAGACGTTCCTGGCGCGTTACGGCCATGACCTGCGGGAGCGGCTGCCGGAGCTGTTCTACGACCTGGCGGACGGGACGATGTCGGTGGCGCGCTACCAGTACCACGACTGCCTGACGGCGATGTTCGTGGCGGCGTTCGGGCGTCAGATCGGGGACTGGTGCGAGCGGCACGGGATGCTCTACACGGGGCATCTGCTGGAGGAGGATTCGTTGAGCAGCCAGACGAACCAGGTGGGCAGTTGCCTGCGCTTCTACGAGCACATGCAGGCACCGGGGATGGATCTGCTGACGGAGCATTGGCGGGTGTATGACACGGCCAAGCAGGTCAGTTCGGCGGCGCGGCAGTTCGGGCGGCGGTGGCGGATCACGGAGACGTACGGGTGTACGGGCTGGGACTTTTCGTTTGCCGGGCACAAGGCGCTGGGCGACTGGCAGGCGGCGCTGGGGATCAATGTGCGCTGCCAGCACCTGGCGTGGTATACGATGCAGGGGGAGGCCAAGCGCGACTATCCGGCGGGTATTTTCTATCAGTCGCCGTGGTGGCGGGACTACGCGATGGTGGAGGACTACTTTGCGCGGGTCAACCTGGCGATGACCGAGGGCGAGGAGGTGCGGGACATCCTGGTGGTCCACCCGGTGGAGAGCATGTGGACGCTGACCCGGGTGGGATGGCACGAGGATGCGGCGGTGAAGGCCTGCGACCGGATGCTGGTGGCGCTGCGCGACACGCTGCTGCAGGCCCATCTCGATTTCGACTATGGTGACGAGGAGATGCTGGGGCGGCTTGGCTCGGTGGTCGACGGGGAGGGGGGTGTGCGCCTGGCTCTGGCGCAGGGCCGTTACCGGGCAGTGGTGGTGCCGCCGCTGCGCACGGTGCGGGCCTCGACGCTGGCGTTGCTGCGCCGCTTCCGCGAGCAGGGGGGGCTGGTGGTCTTTGCCGGGGTGCCGGCCGGGCATGTCGATGCCGTGGCCTCGGACGCCGCCCGGGAGCTGGCGGCTGGCTGCGTGGCGGTGCCGTTCGCCGGGGATGACGGCCACGAGGCGCTGATGGCGGCGTTGGCACCGGTGCGGCAGGTCTCCATCCACACGGCCGACGGCACCGAGATCGCCCCGGCCCTGTACCTGTTGCGCGAGTCCGCGGAGGCCTGGCACCTGTTCATCTGCAACAGCGGCCATTCCGCCGCGCAGTTGGCCCACGAGGGCAGCGATGCGATGGTGCGGGATCGCCGCGCCGCCTTCATGCAGGTCGACGTGGCCTTAGCGGCGACGACGCCGCATGCCCCCGTGGAGCTGGATGCGGAGCGCGGCACGTTGCATGGGACGGATGCCGAGCGCACAACCAGCGGCTGGGTCGTCCACACGGCGCTACCAGCCTTGGGCAGCCGTCTCTTCGTCTTCCCCAAGGAGGCGTTGCCGGCGGGGGTTGCCGCCACGGTCCAGCCGCGCCGGACGCCGGGCCGCGAGGTCCGGACCGCCGAACTGACGCCCCGGAAGTGGGACGTCGCCCTGTCCGAGGACAACGTCCTGCCGTTGGATGGTCCGTCCTGGCGCATCGATGGCGGCGCGTGGCAGAAGCCGCAGGACATCCTGCGGGTCGACCAGGCGGTGCGGCGGCATCTTGGGGTGGCGCCGCGCGGCGGTCAGATGGTGCAGCCATGGGCCCGGCCGCGGGTCGCCGACCCGCGCCGCGCCTGCGTCGAACTGCGCCATGAGTTCACGGTCCGCAACCTGCCTGTCGGCGAGCTGTTCCTGGCCATGGAGTGCCCAGAGACCTGTCAGGTCCGCGTCAACGGCGTGCCGCTGTGCCGCGATGCCGAGAACGGCTGGTGGTGCGACCGTTCGCTGCGGAAGATCCCGATTCCGGTGGACGTCCTGAGGCTCGGCAAGAATCAGGTCGAGTTGACCTTTCCGGCCTACGACGAGACGCATTCCGGGCTGGAGATGGCCTACCTGCTGGGCGATTTTGGTGTCCGCCTCGGGGCCCGCGGACGGCGCACCCTGATTCGGCGCGTTGACGCGTTGCGCCTCGGCGACTGGGTTGGCCAAGGGCTGCCCTTCTATGCGGGCTCGGTCGCCTACCGCACCCGCATCCGTCCCGACGTCGCGGACGGACAGCGTTTGGTGGTGGCCGTCCGCGAATACCGCGGCGTGGCGGTGCGGGTGTCCGTCGATGGCGTTTCCGCCGGGCTGGTCGCTTGGGATCCGCATGAGGTGGACATCACCGGGTTGGTTGCGGGCAAGCGTGCGGCCCTGCTTCAGGTGGAGGTCGTGGGACATCGTCGCAACTCACATGGGCCGTTTCACTTCCATGAGAAATGGCCGGATTGGACGGGGCCCTGGCAGTTCATCGCCACCGGCGACGCCTGGACCGACGAGCATCAGCTGGTGCCGTGTGGCCTTATGGCCCCGCCCCGCCTGGTGCTGCGCCAGTAGGGGGGGCTGGGGGGGCTCCCGGCGATGCGATTTGGAGTTTTTGATTTAGGTCTTGGGATTTCCCCGCCGGGGCGGGGCCGTCCCTGGCGGGGTGGCTTCGGCTTGCCAAGGGGGCGGGGGTCTGCTAGGTTGCCGGATCGTCTGCGCCTCGGCCAACGTCCACCGGAATCGATCCGACCATGAGAAAGCAAAGCCTGACCATGACCTACATTGCCGCATGCTGCCTGATCGGCCTGCTGATGGGGGTTCTCTCTGGACTGATCGGCATTGGCGGCGGGATTGTCGCCGTGCCGGCGATGATCTATTTCCTGGGCATCGACCCGCGGGTGGCGATGGGCACTTCGCTGGCGATCATCGTGCCGGTGGCGATCGCCGGCGCGATGAAGCGCTTCCAGCAGGGGGACGTGGACATCACCGCCTTCGTCTGCATCTCGGCGCTGGGCATCGGGGGCGCAGTCCTGGGTGCCTGGCTCAGTTCCCTGCTCTCTTCGCAGGCGCTGCAGCGGATCTTCGCCGTCTTCATGATCCTCGTCGGGATCCGCATGATGTTCAGCAAGCCGCGCGCGGGCAAGGCGGAGACGACGCCAGCGGCGGTCATGGAGGGGGACGAGTTGCCTGCCGAGGACGTGCCGGTGCGGTAGTGCCCCCGAGGGGGCGGCGCGGGGTCATTTCGCCTGGGGGAAAACGATGTTTAGGACATTGTGTCCCGCCTCGCGGCGGTAGTTCATGACCAGGCCCATGGTGCGGAGCAGGTGCAGGCCAAGGCCACCGATGGGGCGTTCCTCGATCGGCGTATCCAGGGGGGGCGGCGGGGCGTCGTTCAGCGGATCGAAGGGGTGGCCGTCGTCGCGGATCGTCAGGGTCGCGGGCGCGTCCAAAGTCACGGTCGCTTCGATGACATGGCGGTCCTGGTCGTCATATCCGTACTTGACGGTGTTCACGGCCAGTTCCTCGAGGGCCAGGCGGACGGCGTATCTCAGCGTGGGCGTGGCGTCCTGGCGCTCCAGGAAGTCGTCCAGTTCCCGGAGGGCCGCGTCGAGTTCATCCAGGTCGTTGGCGATCATGAGGTTGAGTGTTGGGGGTGGGCGCGGGGTGTCATCCCTGGCCTGGTCTGGCGCGACGGCCTTGCGCCGGAGCATGAGCATGGTGATGTCGTCGGAGGGCTCGGCGTCGGCGGCGAAGGCGCGGATGTCGGCGAGCAGCCCGTCGATCAGGCTCCGGCACGTCGTTCCTTGGCCGGGCGCGGCATCGACCTGTGCCACCATGCGTTCCTCGCCATAGAGTTCGCTGGCGGGATTCATCGCCTCGGTCACGCCGTCCGTGTAGAGGAGGAGGATGGCCTCCGCCGGGAGGACGAGGGTGCCGGTGGCATAGGTCGCCTCGGGCATGGCGCCGGCGACGGGCCCGCGTGGCAGGGCGAGCCACTCCCGGCGTCCGTCCGGGTGGCGGAGGACCGGCGGGTTGTGGCCGGCGTTGGCATAGTGCAGGGAGCCGTCGGCGAGATCGAGCACGGCGCAGAAGAGGGTGACGAACATGCAGGACTCGTTGCCCTCGACGAGTTCGCCGTTGACATGGTCGAGGACCTCGGCGGGGTCGGCGGTGGCGCGGAACCGTGAGCGCAGGAAGCTGCGGGTGACGGCCATGAGGAGGGCGGCCGGCACGCCCTTGCCGGAGACGTCGCCGATAGCCACCACCAGGCGGTCGTCATCGAGCGGGAAGAAGTCGTAGAAGTCGCCGCCGACCTCGCGGGCCGGCACGAGGACGGCATAGAGGTCGAGGTCGCGGCGGTCGGGGAACGGGGGGAAGGTCTTGGGCACCAAGCCCATCTGGATTTCGTGGGCGATGCGCAGTTCGCTGTGCATGCGTTCGCGGGCGGCCATGGTTTCGCGCAGGTCGGCGAGATATTGCCGGAGGCGGTCGCGCATGTCGCCGAAGGCGCGAGTGAGCTGGGCGACCTCGTCGTCGCCGCGGGGCGACGGCAGGTGGACGTCGAGGTTGCCTCCGGCCAGATGGCCGGCGGCGTCGCGCAGCCTCCAGATGGGGCGGGTGATGGAGCGGGCGATGAGCGCCACGGCCAGGCAGAGCAGGAGCAGCCCGGCGCAGCCCACCACGGCCTGCCGGTGGCTGAGCCGCAGGATGGCGGCGTGCATTTCCTCGCGGGAGATCAGGGCGGCCATGATCCAGTCGGCGGACTGCAGCGGGGTGAAGGCCAGCCAGGAGAGCTTGCCGTTCACGAAGCTGACGAACGGCAGGATGCCGGGCTTGCCGGAGACCATGCGCTGGCCGGTCGCCCGCAGCTCGGGATCGGCGCGCTCCTCGGCGATGCTGAAGACCGTCTCGTTGAGGACCAGTTCGGGCAGCGGATGGCAGACGTAGGTGCCGTTGCGGCTCATCAGCAGGCCATAGCCGCCCGTGCCGAGCGGCAGCTCCGCGATCATCTGCTCCAGCCAGTCGAGGGTCAGGTCGCAGGTGATCACGCCGGCCACGCGCCGCTTTCCCCCCGCCATCATGTGGATGGGCACCGAATAGGTCACCATCAGCACGCCGGACCACTCGTACGGCTCGCTCCAGACCGGGCGGTCGAGTTCCTTGGGCAGGGTATACCAGTCCTCGCGGGTGTGCGCCCGCTCCGGGCCGGACAGGTCGACATACGTCAGGCGGTCGCCTTCCCGGCGTTCCCAGGGGGCCAGGTCAGTCCATCCCGGCGGCGCCAGGTCAGGGTCGAGGGCGACGCACACCCCGTAGATGCCGGGATGTTCCCGGAGGCAGCGGGTCTGCATGTCGCGGATCCGCGCGAAGCGGAGGTCGGGGGCCTGCGCCTCCAGGGCCAGGGCCATGCCGCCGACCACCCCTTGCAGGACGCCGAGCTGGGCATCGATGCGGCGGGCTGCGCCGTCCGCCAGGAAGACGGCCTTGGCCTCCATCTCGGCCTCCAGCCGATGCCGGGCGGCCAGGTAGCTCCAGAGGATCACGGCGGCGAGGATCAGGCCGGTCACCCCGAGCACCCAGGCCATCATCCGCCCGCGGATCGACCATCTCATCCTCATGGCTGCGCCTCCTCGAAGGGGGCGAAGGCGGCATGGGGCGGCGCCATCTCGACCAGGCCCGATGATGCGAGGGCGTCGACTGTCCGGGCATAAGCCTGCGGGTCCAGGGATCCGGGGGGGGCGGGGGTGTCTGGCGGGAAGATGGATTCGAGGACATGCATGAGCATCCAGCGGCTGTGCGCGCGGTTGACGGGGACGGCGCAGCGCTGCGACTCGCGCAGCACGGCGGCGATCGCCTCGTCGGGGTGTTGGCGGGCATGTTCCCAGCCGGCCAGGGTCGCCTGGCGGAGCGCGCGGCAGCGCTCGGGGTGTGCCGCCGCCATGGCCGCCGTCGTGTAGATGCCGTCCTCGGGAAAGCCCAAGCCATAGTCCCGCATCATGAAGGTGGTCAAACGGTCATAGTCGATCCCCGCCTGGTAGATCCGGTGGTATTCGTTGTAGGCCATGGCCGCGCACACGGCCACACCGCGGCTGAGGAAGAGGTTGACGGAGTGGTTCTGGGGGCGGAGGACGGGGCGGACGCCATGCTGCTGGAAGAACGCGGTGAAGGCGCCGGAGAAGGGGCCGGTCCAGCAGCTGATGCGCTGGCCGTCGAGGTCGCCGGGCTGGCTGATGCCCATGTCCTTCCAGGCGACCAGCATGAGGTTGGAGCGGCGCATCAGCTGGACGACCTGGACGAGCGGCACCGGCTGCTGGGCATGGACCACCGCATCGGACAGGAAGAGGGTGGCGAAGTCGGCCCGGCCCTCGGCGAGGAAGTCGAGGGAGGAGGGGCCGGGGCCGGCATGGAGCAGGGTGACGTCCAGGCCGGCCTCGCGATAGAATCCCTGGTCGCAGGCCATGTAGAAGCCGGCGAACTGGCTTTGCGGCAGCCATTGCAGGGCGAGGCGGACCGGGGCCAGGGGGGGCGGCGGGGGCGGGTCGGCATCGTCGGCGGAGGCGGGCAGTCCCGGGAAGGCCAAGGCGGCAGCCAGCACGGCGCCGCCGATCCAGGAGCCGGTGCGCCAAGGCTTGCGGTGCCGCATGGTTCTCACCTCAGGGAAGCGAGTGCCGCGGTGCGGTCGTCGACGAGCGTCAGGATCCGGTCGAAGCAGGAGATCGCCATGACCTCGCGCACCATCGGCGCGAGGCAGCAGAGGGCCAGCGCGCCATGGGCCGCCTTGACCGACTTGGCGATCACCAGCAGGCTGCGCAGGCCGGCGCTGCTGATGTAGTCCACCGCCGCCAAGTCGAGGGCCAGCCGTGTCGCTCCGCCCTTGATCAGCGTGAGGCAATGCGCCTCGAGGCCCGGGGCGCCCGTGCCGTCCAGGCGACCGCTGACCGCCACCACCGTCGCCCCATCCTGCGGCACGTCCGTGAAATTCACCGCCATGGTCTTCTCCGTCTGGATCCGTGATGCGCCTGGTCGCGCCGGGCATCTGCCCTGCGTCCGCCGTAAGATATCCGTTGCCGCTGAAATCCCAAGTCCATTGGCCGCATTGTCGCCGGCCTGTCGTGAATTGAATTTTGTCGCCGAGGCGGTATTGGTAGGGGCCTGCCGGACGGCCCGTGGCCATCGGCGGAATTTTTTCGCGACGGGTGAACGCGGGCCGGACCGAGCCGGCCATCGGCAAGGAGGCTTCAGATGCGTGCGGCATGGCTGTTTTCGGGTCAGGGGGCGCAAGCGGTGGGCATGGGCCAGGATCTGGTCGCGGCGCATCCGGCGGCGGCGGCGGTGTTTGCCGAGGCGGATGCGGTGCTGGGCTGGTCCGTGAGCGAGCTGTGCTTTGCGGGGCCGGGCGAGCGCCTGACTGAAAGCCGGTACTGCCAGCCCGCCATCTACACGATGAGCTCGGCCTGTCTGGCGGCGTTCCGCGCGGCCCATCCCGGGGTGACGCCGGTTGGCGTGGCCGGGCTGAGCCTCGGGGAGTTTGCGGCGTTGCAGGCGGCGGGCGTCTTCTCCTTTGCCGACGGCCTGCGCCTGGTGGCGCGGCGGGGGGAGCTGATGGACGAATGCTGCCGGGCGAATCCCGGGGCGATGGCCAGCGTCCTCGGCGCGGACCTGGCACTGGTCGAGGAGACCTGCGCCTCCTGCGGCATCGATGTGGCGAACTACAATTGCCCGGGCCAGGTGGTGATCAGCGGCACGAAGGAAGGGGTGGCGGCCGCCGTCGAGGCCCTGCGGGCGCGCGGCGTGCGCAAGCTCATTCCCTTGAACGTTGCCGGCGCCTACCATTCGCGGCTGATGCGGAGCGCGGGCGAGGCCTTGTCCGGCGTGCTGGACGGGGTCAGCCTGGCGGCGCCCGCGATGCCGGTGGCGCAGAACTTCCCGGGTGCCCTGGTGTCCGACCCGGCGACGATCCGGGCGAACCTGGTCGCCCAGGTGGCGGGCAGCGTGCGCTGGGAGCAGTGCGTGGCCGCCCTGGCGGGCGTCGGGGCCGACGCCTTCATCGAGTTTGGCCCGGGCAATGTC
>CAZBDL010000113.1:0-9215 GCA_964490525.1 uncultured Victivallales bacterium
GGAGGCGGGGTCGTGCCGTCGCGGCCCAAGCTACTGGTACTCCGCGCCCAGGAAGTCGACCCGGTAGGCGTGGCGGGAGGAGGTGTGGACGATGTCCGGGGCATGCTCGCCGTAGGCCGCCGTCGAGCAGAACTCCAGGCCGAGCTGCTCCCACAACGCCTTGCCCTGGGGCGAGAACTTGGCGAGCCGCCCCCCGAACATGGCCTCCTCGCGCTGGGCGGTGAAGACATTGCCCTGGGCGTCGACCGCGACGCTGGCGAGGTCATGGAACCGGTTCGGTGCCCGGTCGCCGGGGCGGGCCTTGCCGCCCAAGGCGCCAACCTTCCGGACTTGGTTGCCCTTGACCTCGTAGACTTTCACCTGGGCAGCCCCCTGGTCGGCGACGTACAGCCGCCCGTCCGGGCCGAAGGCCAGCGAACGGACATTGGCCAGGTCGCGGATCGGCGTCGCCACCGGCGTCCCGTCCGGCGCGAAGACGCTGACCTTGGCATGCCCGTGGCCGACCCACAGGCGTCCATCCGGCGCCACCGCAATGCATTGCGCCAAGGGCACGGGAAAGCCGCCCTTCGGCTCACCGGTGGCCTTGTCGTAGGCCCGCACCCGACCGGCCAGCGAGTCGGTCACCAGCAGCCGGTCGCCCCGCACCGCGATCGACAGCAGGGGAATGATCATGGCCCCTGCGTCTGCCGGCGAAGTCCCCTCCGGGATGACGGTGCCGCCGCGGTAGACGACGATCTCGTCGCCCGCCGCCGTGAAGGGGATCCGTTCCCAGCGGCGGCTCCCGGCCGTCCGGTCGATGCGGACGCGCGAGATGGCCAGCTTGAACGAGTTGGCGCGCTCCTCGGGACTGTGGGGATTCCCGCTCCAGGCCGTGACATAGGCATACTCGTCGTCCAGCGCGATCGCCTTCAAGATGCCCTCCACCGGGTGTCCGGAATGCGCCTGGACATGCCCCGTCTGCGGATCCCAGCGGATGATGTCGCGGTGCGCCTCGTCCCAGTCCTGGACGCTGTACACAAACCCTTCCCGGTCAACCGCCAGGCACTCGAAGTTGACCGGTACGCAGCCGAAGGTGGTGGACGGCTGGCCGCTGTTGCCGATCGCCCCGACATTGCGGTACGCCGAGTTGTTGATGACGACCCGGAGCTCGTATTCACCGGCCGGCACCTGCTGGCCGAAGCCGTCCATGCCGTCCCATCCGGCCCGGTGCTTCCCGGCGGGGAGGCGCTTCATCGCCCAGAGTTGCCGCACCAGCTCGCCGTCTGGCCAGAAGACCCCGCCACTGGTCAGGCCATCGGCCGGCAGGTCGAACTCGACGCTGGCGCGAACGGGCTTGGCGGAATCCGTCCCGACGATGCTGGCCGCCGATGCCACGAGGCCCATGGCCATGGCCGTCACGCCAACCATCATGGCGGCAACGAAGGGATTGCGTGCGGGTCGGGGCGTGGTCATGGCGTGCCTTTCTACTTCTGATCCCAAACATATGTCGAATCGATTGATATTCACCAGGAAGATCGCGAAGGGCACGAAGGTGGACAAAGGTACCGATTTGAACTGAATTGATCGATCTTCATGAACTTCATGTCCTGGGACGCCGAACAACATTCTCGCCGAGATGGACATCCACGGGCACGGCGGCATCGCGATATGCGGGCCTGGTCATGACGTCGGGGCGACGAGATAGAGGTTGTGCCGACGCGCCGCGAAGGTGCCGGCGCGGACGCGTTCGCCGGTGAGGACATTGGTCGCCTCGGCGGCGGCGGGCATGTCGAAGGCCATGTCCCGGAAGGCCCAAAGCACGGTATGCCCCTCGTGGTCGTAGCGGATGCCGTCCTCGTTGGCCAGGATGGTGCGGTGGCGCATGTGGGGCTGCACCGTGCGATACGCCCGGAACAGGGCCTGGTGCCAGTCGCTCGGCGCATCCCCGGGCCCCGTCGCCCCGCCATAGCGGAAGCAGAGGCTGCGGCTGGGGACGTCCCAGAAGACCTGCCAGACCAGGCGGCAGGCCAGTCCCCGGAAGAAGACGTCGTCCGGGTCGGCCCCGGCCCGGCGGATCGCCTCGGGATCGAACCCGGCGATGAAGTCGCTCCACAGGAAGAGGTTGTCCAGTCGGCGCTCGATCCCCGGGCCATTGCGGTGGAGGCCGAAGACGCCGGAGTCCTCGGCGCAATAGCGGTAGCCCATCGCCTGCATCTCACGGACCAGCGAGAGGTGGGCATGATACTGGCTCTGGATGCTGGCCGGGGGCGGCTCCGGCGGGCGCTGCCCGCCCAGCAGGCCGGTCTGGTCGACGGTGACCGCGCCCTCGCGCTCCGACCCCGCATTGAACCGCCAGTCGAACTTGTCGCTGGAGAGGTTGAAGGAGCTGTCCAGGAAGATGCCCTGGATGCCGACCTCCTCGGCGAGGCGGCGCCAGGCGTCCAGCCAATGCCTGCGGACGACCGGGTCGCGCAGGTTCATGACGCAGAATTCGGGGGTGTAGTGATCGGCGTCGATCGCGCCGCCGGGGGTGCGCACGAAGGGGTGCTCGGCCGCCGCCAGGTGGTCCATGACCGAGCCCTCGTGCGGCAGGAAGGCGATGCCCTTGGGCGCGCCATGACGCCGGGACATCAGCACCGCCAAGCTGGAGATCGCGGTGTTGCCCCACATCAGCACACGGATGCCGCGGCCCGCCGCGTCGCGGCAGAACGCGCGCAGGCGCTCCTCGCCGGCCTGTGGGCTGACCCGGTGGTCGACCGTGGAGCAGAAGTTGCTCAGGCCCCAGGTGTTCATATTGTTCTGGAAGTGGTTGGCCAGTTCGATCTCGGCCATGCCCGCCGCCGCCAGGGCGGGCAGCCCTTCGCGCCGATAGAGGTCGAGGTCGGCATCGGCCCATTCCTCGATCTGGCCATACGGCAAGGCGTACTCGCGCCGCAGGCCGGCCTGGGCATGGAGGGTGTCGGCCACCACGTCGGCCATCGCGCCATGCAGGTTGGCGCGCCCCACCCGGCCGAGGGCGCGCCGCACGAAGAGCACCTCCATCGGGGCCGTCGCGAACTCGTGCGACAGGTCGCCGCAATGCTCGTGGAGATGGACGATCTCGTCGGTGCGCCGCGGCTTCTCGAGCAGGGTGCGGACATGGCTCACGCGCGGGCACCAGGTGAGGAGCGCGCCCGCCTCGGCGACCGTCATGGTGAACCCCTGCAGGTGTGTCTGCAGCGGCAGAAACTGGAAGATGTTCGGGTTCAGGCACGAGCCCAGGTACCACTCGGAGGAGAGGTGCTCGCCGACGTCGGCGATGCGGTGGATCGACGGGAAGTTGGCGTTGCGTAACCACAGCTCGTTGCCGACGGCCGCGCCGCCGACCTCCCAGGTCGCGCGGTCGAGGATCTGGTAGACCGGCAGGTCACGGGAGCGGTACTCGTAGCGGTAGCTGAAGCCCTGGCAGGGCAGGCCGCCGACCTCCCGCGAGACCGGGCGGATCTCCAGCGCCAGCTCCGTGCCTTCCGCCCGCCTCGGCGGCAGCGACCAGTCGTCGACATTCTGGACCGGACGGCATTCATGGATCATCCATTCCATTGGGCCGTCGGCCAGGCGATCCATGTCGAAGCGCAGGCGGACCCCGCCGTCCACCAGCGCCTCCCGGGCGGCCAGGCGGAAGTTCAGCAGGCGCACGCCCCAGGGATTGCGGATGGCGGCAAACATCGGGCGCCGCGGACTGCGCAGGGGGATGCCGCCGCAGGTCACCGCCCCGAAGCCGAGGAACACCTCCTCGTCAAAGCGCATCGCCAGAGACACGCCATTGGGTAGCTCCACGGCCGCCGCCTGCGCCGACCGCGGCATGGGGCGAATTTCGCAAGGCTCGACAGTCATGGCAATTTGCTCCATCTCGGCAGTTCCCGGGTCAGGATTCCACGCGTCACACCTTCTTCACCGGCATTACTCGGCCAAGGCCCATTCGACCTGGCACGACGGGGAGCTCTCCCAGTACGGATGCAGGGACAGGGCATTGGACTTGGTGACCGCCTTGCCCTCGCCGTAGCGGATCTTGGGGCCGTTGTCGTTGCCGACGAAGAAGGTGAACCGGAAGGCGGAGCCAGCATTCAGGTCGAGCTCCGGGATCAGCGCCCGCGGGATGGCAATCTCGTAGGTGCGGACACGGCCATCCTGGCGGATCGCGTGCTTCGCGCCGGGGGAGGGATTGGGCCGGATGCGGCCCTTCGTTTGATGCGGCCAGTCGTGGATGCGCGGCATGTCCGGGGTCAGGATGTTCCACAGCTCGCTTTTGCCGTCAGCGCAGAGATAGGCGCAAAACTCGTAGTCGGTGTCCGGGTAGGCATGGAAGCCGGCCGGCACGGCGGTGACCGGCTTGAGGTCGTGCCAGTCGTCGCGCACGTTGAAGGCGAGCTGGAGCTGGTCGCCCGTGTAGGAATTGTCGAAGGGCTTCTTCTTGTAGATGTAGGGGACGGCGGCGAAGCTCTGGCCCGGGGCATGCTTGGCCAGCCAGCTTTTCCATGGCTCCTGATGATCGGACTCGGCGCTGTGAAAGTAGCTGTCCTCGTCGCGATGTTCCATGCGCACCTTGTCGGCCTGCGGCGTGTCGTCGCTGACCTGTGCGGCGAGGTAGACGAACCCGTCGTCCCAGGCCATGCGCAGGTTGGCGACCATGGCCCCGGCGGGAATCTCGTTGCGCAGGCGCAGCCACGGACGCCGGGCCAGCTCGTCGGCGTCGATGCCTTCGGCCTTGCCGACGAGGGTGATGCCAGGGATCCCGGCCCACTCGGCGAGGTCGCCGTCGACCGCCGGGGTCAGGCGGCGCGCCACCGTGCAGTTGAGGGTCTCGCGGTAGGCGCAGTCGCCGGCGTCGGTCGCGAAGGCGAAGGCGAAGGGATAGCGGTTGGCCTCGTCCTCGCGGGTCGCGGAAAAGGAAAAGCGGACGGTCTTCGTCTCGCCCGCCGCCAGGGTCACCGCGCGGCCGTTGTCCTTCACCGCAAAGCCCTCGGGGGCCGAGACCGTGAGCGCCCCGGCGATGGCCCGGTTGAGCCGGTTGGTGACCTCGATCCGCAGCTCCAGGGCCGGGTCGGAAACCGGCAGGGTGAAGTCGCGGGGAATGATCTCGGCAGGGTACTTGCCGGCGATCTTCGCCTCGCGCAGGCGCTCGGCGACCAGGGCCGGGCCGCGCGCGGACTGGATGTAGGTCGGCAGCATGTCCAGCGCCAGGGCCACGGTTCCCTGGCCCTCGTGGACCGGGTTGCCGGCCACGTCGAAGAAGCGCAGTGCACCGTCACGGTTGTCGACCGCGATCTCGCCGCCGTCGACCGCGTCGACCTGGCGCCAGAGGCGGCCTTCCGGACTGTCCTGCGGGGTCGGCCCGCCGCGGGTGAGGAGCTGCCCGAAGACCACGCAAAGGCCGCGCGGGTCATCGTCCTTGCCGAACTGGAAGGCCCAGGGCAGATGATCCTGGAAGACCAGCTTCTCGAACGGCATCCCGGTCACGAAGTGGTTGAAGGCGGCGGTCGCCACCGGCACGGTCGTCGGGAAGAAGAACTTCTGCGGGGAGCCCTCGAGGCGGTCGAAGAGGGCGTTGGGGTGGAAGGGTTTGACGGCGACCTGGCCACAGGCCATCCACTGGCACATGATCTGCGGGAGGAGGTATTCGCTGATCGCCAGCCAGGTCTCGTTCTCCATCGAGATCTTGCCGTGCTTGGCGGCGACCATCGGGCCATAGGCCGCATAGGGGGCGACGTAGTGGTCGGTGAAGACGTCGAGATGGGCGTCCATCTCGTAGGCGCCGTCGTCCAGGGGGCCGTCGGAGTAGAACTTGTCCTCGGTGTTCATGATCGAGGAGGCGGCGCAGATCCGGATGTTCTTGCTGATGGCGCGCGCGGCGCGCGCCATGCGGCGCTGCCACTCGCGGTAGGCGACGCTGTCGCGGGCATAGCCGCTGATGCCGCCGCCCTCCCAGGGCTCGTTGTAGTTCTCCAGGCCCCAGAGGGCGCCCTTGCCGCCTTCCCAGTAGCGTCCGCAGAATTCCTTGACCCAAACCTCGTAGGCATCGAAGTGGCGCAGGCCGCAGCCCCAGTCGGCATTGCCGCCGTAGGGGTTGCCGTCCCAGTCGGGATTGACCGCCCCCGGGATCGGCTGGTCGTGGGTCCTGATGTCGTACCAGTGCGAGCCGGTGGCGCCGAGGATGAACATCGCCTGCATGCCGCCGGCCTTGATGTCCCGGGTCAGCCGGTCGTACTCGTCCCAGTCGTAGGTGCCATCCGCACGCGGGTTGCGCATGCCCATCTCGCAGCGCAGCCAGCGGATGCCCATGCGGACATAGGCGCGGGCGGCCTCGGCGCGGTCCTGGAAGCCGCCAAGGATGGCCGCGTCGCCAAGGATCGGGGCGGTGTCCGCCGTGCCGTCCGCGCGGGTCGCCATGACCCGGGCGACCGAGCCGAGCAGGATACGCTCGTCGCCCTTGAGCAGGACCAGGCAATAGGCCCCGAAGCGCTCGGGGACGGGCAGGCCCGCGACCTCGAACGCCGCCTCCGCCTGGTCGCCGTAGCGCACCCGGAAGGGATGATGCACCGGCGGGCCGTCCAGGTTCAGGATGTCCGGGAAGCCGTAGGGGTCGATGTACTCCTTGGCCTTGTTCGGCTGGCGGGTGTGGACGCCCTGGATCTCGATCCGGTAGTCCTGCTCGGCGGCATCGCCCCCGCGCTGGAACACCAGCGCCAGGGTCACCGTCTCGCCGGGCTGATAGAGGAAGCCAGGGACATTCCCCCCGGCCACGCGGTACTGCGGGCGCGCGGGCTGGCAACGCAGCGGCAACAGGTTCGGCGCGCTGAAGAGCACGCTCGGGTCGGCCTGCGCCGACCACGCCAGGAGCGGGATCGCCAACCCCGCCACCAGGCGCCCAAGCCAGCTCCGGGAATGACACGACGGACAGCGGTCTCTGCTCATAGCTAGGGCCCTTTGGGTGGGGGATTGAAGATTGCAGATTTCAGATGGCGGATGGCGGATGGCGGATGGCGGGAAAAATCCTAACTTCTAATCACTGACGTTTACATGCTCACTGATGACCGATCACCATTTACCGATTACCGATCACCGATCACCGATCACTGATCACCGCCCGCCACCGACACCCTCCCTGGGCCTGGGGCGTGCGCACTGCGGATCTCGCTGCGGCGCTGGTACCTACCGATCCTGCCCTCCCTGTCCGTCGACCTCGAAGAAGGCGCGGCCCTTGCCGATGAAGGTGGGCATCATCACGCCCTCGACGTGGCCATCGGCAAAGGCGGCGTTGAAGCTGTTGCCGTAGGTCTCGCTGGTCGCATCGATGGGCTGTCCCTTGTTGCCACCATGGATGGGGCCGACCCCGTAGTAGAGGTTCGGGTCGAACATGGTATGCGGGCCATAGCCAGAGTTCAGGTACCAGTGCTTTTCCGCCCCGCCGTCCTGGCTGAACTTGCCCCGGTACTCGACCCCGCCATCGTAGAAGAACGGATAGGTCGAGGCCCGGGAGATGCGCGCCCAGCGCTTGTGGCCGCTGAACCATTCGTCCGCCGGGCCGTCCGTGTTCCAGTATTGGTTGTGGTCGTAGTGCATGGCGTTGAGGTTGTTCACCCGGGCCGCAAACTCCGGGCACTGGCGCACGTCCACCGGGTGGCTGTCGCCCCAGACGTCGCTCATGTGCGGCGAGTCGCCGTTGGGGTTGCCCGGCACGCCCATCATCATGTCCACCGCCCGCGGAATGTACAGGGTGAACGGCGGATCCGGCTCGCGATGCCGCTTGATCAACGGCGTCGTCCCGTCGTAGTCGTCCAGATAGAGCAGGAAATACAGCATCACCTGCTTCAGGTTCGACTTGCAGGTGATGTCCCGCGCCATGGCCTTGGCCCGCGACAGCGCCGGCAACAGCAGGGACGCGAGAATGGCAATGATCGCGATCACCACCAGCAACTCGATCAAGGTGAAGCGGCGCGGACGGCGACCCTGCAAACCTGACGCGAACTTGCCTGTACCCATGGCCAACCTCCTTTTCCAATTAAACATTCAACTTTGACGTCAACGTGCGAGTTCTACCATGAAGGGCATGAAGTCCATGAAGATCGATCAATCCAATTCAAATCTACTTTGTCTCCTTCTTCGTGTTCTTCATGATCTTCATGGTAAACATAAGGTCAACGTTGATCTATGCCTTGACGACGCAGACCCCGTACGGTGGCAGGGAAGCGACGCCCCGGGCGCAGGTGCCGACAAGAACCTTGCCGCGGACGCCCAGGCGCAGGGAGACCGGCTCGTCGGTGTGATTGACGGCGAAGACTGCGTTGCCCCGGCGGATGACCTCGACGTGAAGCGGGGCCTCCGGACCACGCTGGACACGGGCCGCCGCCAGGGCATGCCCGACCAGCGCCTCCAGCACCGCCGCGGACAGCCGGATTGCCGCCGCATAGACTGCCCTGCCCTTACCCGTGACCTTCTCGGTGACCGCAGGCTGTCCCCGGTAGAGGTCGTCCGCAAACCGCATCAGGACCTTAGAATCGGCGGCGACCACGTCGGCAACCCAGCCGCCAGCCGTCCCGGCAACCGCCTTGCCGCGCAGGCGACCCGCGATCCGGCAGACGACATCATCGGCGGCGGACGACCGCCCCAGGCAGCGGTCGGGATGGCAGTGGTCACGCAGGTACATGCCGCCCGCAATCCGGACGCCCAGCAGATCCTCCAGCGGCCCGGGACTGGGAAGGTAGTTGTCGTCGACATCGCGCAGGCCAACCTGGCCGACCGCCAGCACCGTGCCCCCGCCAGCGACGAAGTCCGCGAGCCGTTCCGCGAACTCCGCGGCAACGATCATCGTGGAGGGCAGCACCACCAGCCGGTAGCGGGCCAGGTCGCGGTCGGCGGGAATCACGTCCACCAGCACGTTCCGCCGGTAAAGCTCGCGATGGAGCTGGCCGATCAGGCCGACATAGTCGACGTCCCGGCCAATGCGCGCGGCCTCATAGGCCCAGAGGGTGTCATGGTCCTGGACAATGGCGACCTGGGCGGATGGCAGGGGCAGCTCCCCGAGGCGCTCGCGGACGGCGACGATCTCCGTGAAGCAGCGCTTCACGGCGGCATAGCGGTGGCGGGGCTCGCCCGAGTGCTCGAGGACGCCTTGCAGCTCTTGCTCCTGCCCGGAAAGGCAGGTGCGCCAGCGGAAGACGAGGTGGGCATCGCCGCCATGGGCGTAGCTGCTCCAGGCC
>CAZBDL010000114.1:0-9159 GCA_964490525.1 uncultured Victivallales bacterium
CGCCCGATGCCCTTGGTGCCGGCCGCGGCGGCGGACAGTGCGGCCCTGGCCATGAGCCCGACCTGCACCCTGCGCCTCGGCGACGGCGGCACGCTGGTTCTGCGCCTGAGCTTCGACTATGCGGGCACCGTCGTCGGGGCCGGCGAGGGCGGGCTCGGCCGCCATGACGGCCAGCTCTGGCACCGCGACACCGCCCGCGAGGAGGCCGCCGTCAATGAACTGTTGCGCTTCGGCTTCCGCCGCCCCAAGGGCCGCCCCGGAGAATTCCACCTAGCCGATCCCGAGGCGACGGGCATCTTCCTCGACGAGATCCTGCCGGGCTGGCTGAAGACCGGCCGAGAGGTTCTCCTGCCGGCCGCAATGGGCGGGGCCATCGTCCCCTCCGACGCCCAGTTCCAATGCCGGGTCAGGGCCGAGGAGGCGGAGCACTTCGACCTCGAGCCGACCCTGACGGCGGGCGGGCGGCGCATCGGCTGGACGCCCGCCCTCGCCGCCGCCCGCGAAGGGCGCTCCTACCTGGCACTGGCGGATGGCGGCCCGCCCGCCCGCCTTTCCCCGGCCCTGCGGTCGTTGCTCCTGACCACCGCCGACCTGGCCTTGCCGTCACCGGGTGGCGGCGGGATCCTGCGCCTCGCCCGGGCGGCGATGTTCGCCTGGGCCGAGCAGGTCCGCCAGGCTGGCGGCAGCCTGCCGCGGCGCATCCAGGCCGCCGCCCGCAAGCTGCCCCCGAAGCCGGCGGACATCGACACGATCCAGGACGGCGAGGCGCTGCCCCTTCCCGAGACCTTCCGCGGCACCCTGCGCCCCTACCAGCAGGTCGGCATCGCCTGGATCAACCGCATGCTGGAGAACGGCTTCAATCCCATCCTGGCCGACGAGATGGGCCTGGGCAAGACGGTCCAGGCCCTGGCCCTGCTGGCGGCGCGCCGGGCCCGCCGCGAGGCCCCGGCCGCCCCGGATCTGGTGCTCTGCCCGACCAGCCTGGTCGAGAACTGGGTCGAGGAGGCGGAGCGCTTCCTGCCCGGCAGCCATATCCTGGCGCTGCGCGGCCCCCAGCGCGACCGGCTCTGGGCCGAGGTTCCCGGCGCCAACCTGGTGGTCAGCTCCTACGCCCTGGCCCGCCGCGACCTCGACCGCTACCAGGAGTGCGAATTTGGCCATCTCGTCCTCGACGAGGCCCAGCACATCAAGAATCCGGAGACCGCCAATGCCCGCGCCTGCAAGGCCATCCGCGCCGGGCACCGGCTGGTCCTCACCGGCACCCCGCTTGAGAACCGCCCCGGCGAGCTGTGGTCCATCTTCGACTTCCTCCATCCCGGCATGCTCGGTTCGCGCACTGCCTTCCGGCACCGCTTCGGCGACCTCGCCGACGAGCCGGAACGCCAGCAGGAGCTGGTCGCGGCGACCGGCCCGCTCATCCTCCGCCGCCGCAAGGCCGAGGTCGCCCGTGACCTGCCCCCGAAGACCGAACAGGTCATCCGTTGCGAGATGGACGAGGCGCAGCGCGCCCTCTACGAGCGCCTGGCAACCGCCGGACGCGACCAGTGCCGTCGCCTCCTCGGCGGCGGCGGCGACGCGCGCTTCGATGTCCTCGCCACCCTCCTGCGCCTGCGCCAAACCTGCTGCCATCCCCTCCTGCTGCCTGAAGCGCTGCGGGCGGACCTTGGCCCCGACCTGCCCTCCGCCAAGACCGAGCTGCTCCAGGAACTCCTCCTCGAGGCGATGGACTGCGGCAGCCGCACCCTGGTCTTCAGCCAGTTCACCTCCCTGCTGGCCATCCTCCGCCGCTGGCTCGACGCCGCCGCCATCCCCTACGAATACCTCGACGGCGCCACCCAGGACCGCCTGGAGCGCGTCAACCGATTCAACCGCGATCCTGCGATTCCCGTCTTCCTTCTCAGCCTCAAGGCGGGCGGACAAGGGCTCAACCTGACCGGCGCCGACCGCGTCATCCTCTACGACCCATGGTGGAATCCCGCCGTCGAGGACCAGGCCGCCGACCGCACCCACCGCATCGGCCAGGTCCGCCATGTCAGCAGCCTCAAGCTGGTGGTGCGCAACTCCGTCGAGGAGCGCATCCTCGCGCTCCAGGCGCAGAAGCGGCAGCTCTTCGACGCCCTGGTCGAGCAGCCCGCCGCCGAGACCCTCCGCGGCCTGCACGACGAGGACTTCGCCTTCCTCCTCGGCGAGGCCGAAGGGCCATCGCCGTCTTGATTTTCCACCCCGCCGCCCTACCTTCTCCATGTGGCGGAGAGGATGCCCCCCTCCGTCACCAACGGGAGGAAGCCTCGTGAGCGAACCGCCAGCACAGCCCTTCGTCGAACAAACCATGGAGCAGGCCCGGTACGCCGCCGCCGTCTTCAGCCAGTATTCCCAGGAGCAGGTCGACCGCATTGTCCGCGCCGTCTACGAGGCCGGCTTCAACCAGCGGGTAAGGCTGGCCAAGCTCGCCCACGAGGAGACCGGCATCGGCCGCTGGCAGGATAAGGTCATCAAGAATGTCGTCGCCACGCAACTGGTCTACGACGACATCAAGGACGCCAAGACGGTCGGCGTCATCTCCGACGACCCCGTCACGGGCATTGTCGAGATCGCCCAGCCGATGGGCCCAGTCCTGGCGATCATCCCCGTCACCAACCCCACCTCGACGGTGATGTTCAAGACCCTGATCTGCCTGAAGGCCCGCAACCCCATCATCATCAGCCCGGCGGGCAAGGCCCGGCGGTGCTGCATCGAGACGGCCCGCATCCTCTACGAGGCGGCGCTGGCCGCCGATGCCCCGGAAGACTGCATCCAGTGGTGCGACACCGTCTCCCGGGAGCAGACCCAGGCATTCATGGGCCATCGCGATGTCGCCCTGATCCTCGCCACCGGCGGTGCCGGCCTGGTCAAGACCGCCTACAGCTCGGGAACCCCGACCATCGGCGTCGGCGCCGGCAATGTCCCGATCTTCATCCATGCCTCGGCCGACATCCCGTTCGCGGTCGCGCAGATCCTGATGTCGAAGACCTTCGACAACGGGACGATCTGCGCCAGCGAGCAGGCCGTGGTCGTCGAGCGAAGCATCGCCGAAGCGGTCCTGGAGGAATTCCAGCGGCAGCGGGGGCGCGTCCTGGACGCCGCGGAACGGTCCCGCCTGACGGCGGTGGCCTGGGATGCCAAGCGCGGCCTGATGAATGCAGAGATCGTGGGGCAGGACGCCGCGACGATCGCCGCCAAGGCCGGGATCGAGACCCCTGCAGACACCTCGGTCCTGGTCGCCCCGATCCGCCAGGTCGGCGATGCCGAGCCGCTGTCCGCGGAGATCCTCGCCCCGATCCTCGCCTTTCTCGTGGCCGATTCCTTCCCCGAGGCCGTGAAGACCTGCATCGAGCTGAATTATCATGGCGGCATCGGCCACTCGGCGGGCATCTACGCCAACGACGAGGCGGTGATCCGGGAGTTCGGCCTGCTGATGAACGCCGGACGCATCCTCGTCAACACCCCCTCCTCGCAAGGCGCGGTGGGGGGCATCTTCAACCTGCTCAGCCCATCGTTCACCCTGGGTTGCGGCACCGGCGGCAAGAACATCACCTCGGACAATGTCACGGCGCGCCATCTGCTGAACATCCAGCGCCTGGCCCGGCGGCGGGACAACCAGCGCTTCCTGCGTTTCGACCAAGGCAAGTACCTGGACGAAACGCTCGACGCGGCGACGATCGAGGCAATCTACAACCGCAATCTCTAGACGGGCTATTGCCGGGAGATGGGACATGGCTCAGATCGAACAGGACGGCGGCGAGATGCGCATCCGGTTTTCCGGGCAGCTGACCATGGCGGCGTGCGAGACGCTCGACGCCGAGGTGGAGGAGGCCCTGCGCGGGGAGCCCGCGACCGTGGTCTTCGATCTGGCCGCGGCAACCTTCATCGGCTCGATCTTTATCCGCCTCTGCCTGAAGACGTTCAAGAGGATGGGCCGGGGACGCTTCCGCATCGTCAACGTCTCCCCGGCGGTCAAGAAGATCTTCGTCATGGCGGGACTTGACGAGATGCTCGGAACGGCCTGACGCCTCGGGCACCGGCGAGGTCCGGCCGGGGGGTGAAGGGCGGGAACACATGGCTAGGGGAAACGCGCCATGACCAAGATCGGCGTGAGCTGTCCGGACTGCGGGGCCGTGCGCGACGTCGACGACCGCCTGGGCGGCGGCACCGTCACCTGTGCCGCCTGCGGCACCCCGATCCGCATTCCCATGCCCGGATTGGCCGAGGGCACCCACCTCGGCAACTTCATCCTCCTGCGCCGCCTCGGGGCCGGGGCGATGGGCGAAGTCTGGCTGGCGCGCCAGAAGTCTATGGACCGCCTGGTGGCTCTCAAGGTGCTGGCGCGCGACCTGACCTATCATCCCGACTTCGTGACGCGCTTCCGCAAGGAGGTCAAGATCTCCGCCCAGCTCGAGCACCCGAACATCGTCACCGCCTTCGATGCCGGCTGCGAGGACGACACCCATTTCCTGGCCATCTCCTATGTCGACGGCGAGACCCTGTCCGACCGGCTTGCCCACCTCGGGGCCTTGCCCGAACAGGAGGCCTTGCGCATGGCCCGGGACATCGCCCGGGCCCTGCGCTACGCCTGGACCCAGTTCCGCCTGCTCCACCGTGACATCAAGCCCTCGAACATCATGATCGACCGCGAGGGCACGGTGAAGCTGATGGACATGGGCATCTCGAAGTGCGCCGCCGAGAATGTGCAGCTGACGATGACCGGGGCCATCGTCGGCACACCCCACTACATGAGCCCGGAGCAGGCGGTCGGCGAGAAGGATCTGGACTGCCGCTCGGACATCTATTCGCTGGGCGCCACCCTCTACCATCTGGTCACGGGCACGGTTCCCTTCGATTCGACCACCACCATGGGCATCGTCTCGAAGCACCTGACCGAACCCTTCCCCCCGCCCCAGGAGCGAAACCCGGCGGTGAGCGACCCCTGCGCGGTCCTCCTGGAGACGATGATGGCACGCCAACGCGACCAGCGTCCGGCAGGATGGGATGAGGTCGTCCGCGACATCGACCTGGTCCTGGCCGAACGCTTTCCCGTGACGCCCAGGCCATTTGTCGGGGCGTCGCTGGTGACCCGGCCACTACCGGGGAACGCGCCCCCCACCGTGACCTTGCCGGAAGAGGAGGAGGAGACCCCGGCGGTCGCCTCCCCGTCCGCACCAAAGGCCATCCAGGAAATGGCCATGCCCAGGCGGCCATGGCGCTGGACGGCGCGCCATTCCCTGGTGGTCGTCCTCTCCCTGTTGATCCTCGGATTGACCCTCTGGCTCATCCGCCTGGCCTCCGTCAGCCGCCCGTCATCTCCCCTTCCCATACCCGAAGACCGCCCTGCGGAAATGACGGAGACGATGCCTTTCCAAGCTTTGCCGGAAGCCGGTTCTGACCGCCACGACCCGGCCCCGGACCACGTGGATGCCGCCGCGCCGCCACCGCATGACGATCCGGATGCCGCCGTCTGGCAAGCCGCCGTGGCGTTTGCCCAAGCCCATCCAAACGACCATGACGCCATCCTCCGCACCTTCACGGAAGTGGCCCGGAACTTGCCCGGGACGCGCTATCAGCTCCTCGCGGACATTGAGATCCGGCGTCTCGAGGCAGCACGGAAACAGGCGGCCGAGGAGGTGACGGCAGGCTTGGCACGGGAGGCGGAAAATCTGGCGGCGGAGGGCCAATACATTCCCGCCGCCGAACTGCTGGAGAGCTATCACGGACATCTCCGTGAGGAGACCGCGCCAGCGCGCCATGGCTTGGCCGTTCGCTGGCGGCAACAGGCCGAAGCGGCGGCGCGTGCCGCCGACGACGAGGCCGCCAAGAACGAACGGTTGCACCATGAACGGAGGCAACGCTTGGCCGAGGCCATCCTGGCCGGGCGGCTGCGCCAAATCCGGGCCGAAGGCACCGAGCCCGATCCCGCCGCCACGCCGCCGGATCTGGCCCCGATCCTGGATGCCTTGGCCAAGGCCCCGGAGGCGCTGGTCGCCAGCCTCCAAGCGGATGTCGGCAAGACGATTGTCCTGACCACCCCGAAGGGAAGGACGGAGGTCCGCCTCGTCGGGGTGGCAGACACCGCGCTGCAGATCGAGCAACGGATCGGCAAGGCCACCATGCGGCGGCGAGTCCCGTTCCTCGCCCTCGGCCAGGACGAGATTCTCCGACGCTCGGGCCTTGAGGGCGACGCGGCCACCGTCTTCCTGGCCATCCAGGCGGTCAAGGAAAAGCGCTTCGCCGAGGCCCGGAAGCTGATCCATAGGTGCCGCACCGAAGTCAGCGAACCCATGCTGGCGGCCCTCGCCGCCCTCTCCGGAGAAACGGAGGATCTCCCCGCCCCACCAGCGGCGACGGCTCCGCCCCCGCCCCCTGACGACCGCCAGCAAACCCCATCCCCGGGACGGGCGGAAATCCCGACTCCGGCAACGGTGCAGGAAGCCTTGCGCCGCGCCAATCCCGGATATGACGGCAGAGGGCAGATCGTCGCCGACCCGGACGGCACCATTGCCGAGGTCCTCCTTGGCGGATGCCCGGAGATTGAAGACCTCGCCCCCCTCGCCGGCCTGCCCTTGCGCTTCGTCGACCTTTCCGACACCGGGGTGACCGACCTCTCGCCCTTGTCCAGCGCGCCGCTCCACGGACTCAACCTGGATCGTTGCCGACAATTGACCAACCTCGCCCCCCTGGCCACCATCCGCTCGCTGCGCTTCCTCAATGCCCATGCCACGGGCGTCGTTGACCTCACCCCCCTGCAGGGCATGGCCTTGAACAGCCTGAACCTTGACGGGACCGGCGTCCGCGACCTCTCCCCGCTCAAGGGCATGCCTTTGCGCGAACTTCGCCTTGAGGCATGCCCCATCGACGACTATGCCATGCTTGCGGAGATGGACACCCTCGAGCGCCTCATGCCGCCGGACCTGTGGCGCCATGTCCCCGGAGGCCCGCCGGAACAGGACGACCAGTTCCCGCCCCGGCCCCGCCGCCTCGAACGCCGCCGCCTCATTCCCTGAGCCAAGCGTGCACCAGGGAACAGGGTAATTGACATGCCGCCGTCCGAAGCTATCGTTCGTCTGTCCTCGGGCCTACCCATGGGCGTGGACGCAAGCCGCAACACCTTCACCAGCGAGGAATGGGCATGAAGGAGTTCTTCAAGGGAATCGGGGCAATCCGCTATGAGGGGACGGACAGCGGCAATCCGCTGGCGTTCCACCACTACAACCCAAAGGAAAAAGTCCTCGGCAAGGCGATGAAGGACCATCTGCGCTTTGCTGTATGCTACTGGCATACCTTCCGGGGCACCGGCGCCGATCCCTTTGGTCCCGGTACCGTGGAGCGCAACTTCCACCAAAATCCCGACCCGATGAAGGCCGCCGAGGAGACGATGCGCGCCGCCTTCGAGTTCTTCACCAAGCTCGGGGTCGAGTTCTGGTGCTTCCACGACCGGGACATCGCCCCCGAGGCCGACACCCTGGCGGAGACCAACCGCCGCCTCGACCGGATGGTCAAGCTGGCCGGCAAGCTGCAGCGCGACACCGGAGTCAAGCTGCTTTGGGGAACGACCAATGCCTTCAGTCACCGCCGCTTCATGGCGGGAGCCGCGACGAATCCCTCGCCGGCCGTCTTCGCCTACGCCGCCAGTCAGGTCAAGAAGGCTATGGAGGCAACCCAGGAGCTGGGCGGGCAAGGCTATGTCTTTTGGGGCGGACGCGAAGGCTACGACACCCTGCTCAACACCGACCTCAGGCGCGAGCTCGACCACCTCGGTCGCTTCCTGCAGATGGCAGTCGACCACAAGCGCTCCCTCGGCTTCACGGGAGCCCTCTACATCGAGCCCAAACCGAAGGAGCCGACCAAGCACCAGTACGACTTCGACGCCGGCAACTGCCTGGCCTTCCTGCGCAAATACGGACTCGACAAGGAGTACCAGCTGAATATTGAGGCCAACCATGCCACCCTCGCCGGCCACAGCTTCCACCATGAGCTGGCGGTCGCCGCCGCCAACGACGCCCTCGGCTCGATCGACGCCAATCGCGGCGACCTGCTGCTCGGCTGGGACACCGACCAGTTCCCGACCGACGTCTATGACGCCGCCTTGGCCATGATGATCGTCCTCGAGGCAGGCGGATTCACCACCGGCGGACTCAACTTCGACGCCAAGGTGCGCCGCCAGTCCATTGACCCGGCCGACCTCTTCCATGCCCATATCGGCGCCATGGACGCCTTCGCCCTTGGCCTCAAGCTGGCGGCGCGGATGGTCGCGGACGGCACCTTTGCCGCCATCCGCAAGGAGCGCTATGCCGAATGGGACAGCCCCCTGGGCCGCAAGATCGAGGACGGCCGGGCCACCTTCTCCGAGCTTGAGGCCTACACCTTCAAGCACGGCGAGCCGAAGCTCCATTCCGGGCGCCAGGAGATGCTCGAAAACCTCCTCAACCGCTATCTCTTCGGATAGTTCGGCCACCGGCCACGGGGAGCCGCCGCAAGGGCGATGCCAAGCGGCGGCCCCGCTCAGAAGACGCGGTTGCCGTAAGTTCCGCCAAGGTAGTCCTGCATGTACTGGATGCGGATCTCGTCGTCCGCATGCACCGAGCGCAAAAGGTCGGTCATGGTGAGCATCCCGACCACCTGCCGTCCGGCGATCACCGGCACTTGACGGATATGATGGCGGACCATCACGCGCAGGACATATTCGACGTCGTCCTTCTCGGTCGCGACGATCATGTCGGTCGTCATGATGCTCCGGATCGGATCGGTGAAGTCGCCGGCCCCGCAGCAGAGATGGCGGATGATGTCGCGGTTCGAGACGATGCCCAGATAATGGGCGGGCTCGCCGACCTCGTGCACCAGCAGCGCCCCGACATGGCGCGAGCAGAGCAGGTTGCCGGCATCGCGCAGGGTCGCATCGACCGGAATAACCGGCACCTCGTTGCCGTCCTTCTTCTCCGCCAAGACCTTGCCGAGCTTCATGGCTGCCCCTCCGTTCCTGCGCCGACGGAGCCTTCCGCCGGAAGTTCACGGGCCAGATCGGCGGCGAACAGACCCACCGCCCGGGTCATTGCCGCCGCCAGGCCATCGGCCGTGGCGTCCGCCATCGGCACGGCATAGCGGCGACGGCCAACGGCCAGCTCGCGGTCG
>CAZBDL010000115.1:0-9156 GCA_964490525.1 uncultured Victivallales bacterium
TGCGCTCGACGAAGTAGTCGACCTCCTCGCGGCCCATGTTCATGACCTGGAAGGCGTTGACACCCCAGAAGCGGGCGGGCCGTCCGTCGGCCAGGACCAGCCCGGCACGGTCGTCCATGCGGCAGTGGCCACGGACGCCGGCCTGGCGCTCATTGAGGGGCCGCAGGTTGAGGACCGGCGGTTCGTCGGTCAGAAAGATGTCGCCCTGGGCCTGGAAGGGGAACCATCCTTCGCGGCCGGACTCGACGACGGCGCCAGGGCGGTGCCGGCCATTGGGGAAGAAGGGCTCGAGGGAGAGGCAGACGGCATCGACGGCCAGGCGGTACTGGCCAGTGGGCGAGGGGCCGGCGACGGCGAGCTCGAGGGTGTTCTCCCCCTCGATCAGGAAGAACTTGCCATGGTAGACCCAGGCGGCGGAGCCGCCGCGGCCCAGGTCGACGGAGTCGAGGCCCATGGCGGCGGGCGGCATCTCACGCCAGCGGGCGATGTTGAAGCGGTGGCGGTAGGGACTCGACTGGGCGGGGTCGGACTGCCTGACCCAGACATGGTAGCTGTCGTCCGACGGGATGATGAACGACCACTTGGCGGCGAAGGCGCCGCTGCCGCCGGCACCGGGCCGCGAGAGGACCAGCTGGCGTCCGGCGGAGAGCTTCGGGCTCTCCTCGGGCAGCTGCCGGTCCTGATTGACGAAGCCATGCTCGGCGTCCTCGCCCTCGCACCAGACGTAGGTGCCGATGTATTCGTGGGTGGAGAGGGCGGCCGGCTTCTTCCAGCCATTCGGGACAAAGGGGGCATCGATGAGGAGGAAGGCGTCAAAGCCGGCGATGACATCGCGCCCGGCCTGGGGCAGCACCTCCAGCTCCATGCGCACGGGGCCCGCCGCCAGGTCGAAGGGGCCGTACTTGCACCAGACCGCGCTGCGGTCCCGGCCCAGGTCGGCAATGTCCTCATAGGCATGCTTGCCGTCGACATCGACCCATGCCCCGCCATTGAGCCGGAAGCGCCAGGGCGAGGCGGTCGGGCGATAGAACTCTCGCGCCCAGAGGAAGTACTGTCCAGCGGAGGCCACCTCGACCGCATATTCCGCCGCATAGGACGCCTTGGTCTCGGCGCTGTCACGGGGCAGGAAACAGGACAGCCAGTCCATGGCCGAGAGCCGGGTCTTGCGGATCTCGGACTTGAGCCAGGGTGCCTCGACAAAATCGTGGCGGACCGCGCTTTCGCCTTCCCACCAGACGGCGTTGGCGGCGGCCAACGGCGCGCCCCATGCGACAGCCAGCGCGAGCGCCGACCCCAGCCAGATCACCGGTTTGCCGAGCATCGTCATCGATCCTCCTCAGTTGCCCCACCGCCGAACCCATGGCCAATGGAATATAGCGAAGCCGCGGAAAATGCCAAGGCTAGAAGGACACGTTCAGTTCGCCGCCGACGCTGACCGGTGGGGGAATGAGCTTGATGCCGACATCCTCGGCATCCCAGGCGCGATCCCACGAGCGCAGCAGCAGGGGATCGGTCGGAGGCCCCCAGGGATTGAAGTCGACAATGAGGATGCGGTTCTCGGCGGTGAAGTAGACATCCATGACGATGGTCGGATACGGGAGCAGCCAGGAGACCTCGTCGACGAACTGGATGGCGCTCTTCCAGAAGAAGTCCTTGCGCCCTTCCAGGCGCCGATAGTGGCGGATGAGCCAGTACTGGCTCATGCCGCGCAGCTTGCCGCCGTGGAGGAAGAGGCGGAACTCGCGGGTGCGGTTCATGCGCCGGAAGGGGCGGATGCAGAGGTGCCCGACCTGCCCGGCCGTGGCGGCGGCGCGGATCTTCCCGCTGGTGGCCAGGCAACGCCAGGCGCTGGCGGCGGAATGCACGGCGCCGCGCTTGCCGGCGAAACGCTCGGTGTCGGTGGGCGCGGCCAAGTCGGTGAAGACAAAGCAGTTGCCGGGAAAGGCGCGCATCGTCGGCTCGAGCCGGGCGACGACGCCGTCGACCTCCTCGCCCTCGAGACGGCCATCGCGCAAGGCGGTGACCTCCTCCGGGCGCAGCGGCAGGAAGCTGGCCGGGAAGGTGTGGGCGGCCAGGGATGAATACCAAGCCGAAGCGCAGCACAGTTCGGGCGGGGTCGTCAGGGTCATGCGAAATCCTCCATGTCGGCGTTGGGCTTTTCCGTCAGGCGCCGCAACCGGCCGTAGACAATGAACAGCCAGAGCAGGAAGGCCACGGAAAAGACGAGATGGAACTCGAGTCCCGGCAATTCGAGGGCGGAGCAGAGCATCGCGACAATGAGGCCGGGAAAGGCGGCATAGAAGCCAAGCTTGAGGAAACCCGGGAGGTCGGGCCCGGGCACGCCACGGGGACGGAACAGGTGCATGACGAGGCAGAACATGAGGATGTAGGCGGGGGCGACAAAGAAGACCTTGAGGGCGCTCTCGAGGCCGACCATCAGCAGGAGCACCCCCCAAAGGTAGGGCAGCAGGTCGTGGGGGCGGTGGCGGAGGGGCCCGGCTTCGCGGGCGGGGCGTTGGTTGACAGCCGGCGAGATGGTGCCCTGGGCCAGGTGGCTGGAGATCTCGGCGGCGTCGACCATCACCGGCAGCCATGGGCGGGTGGTCAGTTCGGGAAAGAGGAGGCCGACGGGAAAGGGCAGCACGGAGCAGCGACGCTCGTCAAGGCGCTGCCAAAGGAGGAGCGCGGTCGGCGTCCAGAGCAGCCCTGCGGCCGCCGACAGGCTCCCGGGATTGAAGGCGGCGGCGGCGGCAGGGTCGGGAAAGTAGTCGACGCGCATGGCTCCGAGGCTTGCTCCCCGGGCCGTCTCCGGGGCGATGGCGGGAAGCATCGTGGCCTGGTCGACCACCACCTCGCCGAAGCGGGTCTCGAAGGCGGTTGTCGCCCGCACCAAGCGCGCCCGGATCGGGGCGGCGCGGAGGGCAAGGTTGGCGGCGATGCCGAGGACACCCAGCAGCAGGTAATGGCCGATCGCCCGCCAGAGGGGACGGCGCAGCAGCGGCGCAAAGCCATCGGGGTCGCTGCAGACCCGGCAGAGGACGGGGACAAAGGGCATGGCGGCAGGATGGGCGGTCATGCCACGGCCCTTCTCTGGAAGCCGACCTTGCCGGCGGACTTGCGCAGCCGGTTCAGGCGGGCCCTGACCTTGCCGAGCTCGTCGGCATCCAGCCGGTCGACAAACAGGATGCCGTCGAGATGGTCGACCTCATGCTGCACGGCGCGCGCCAGCAGGCCACCGCATTCGAGGGTGAATTCGGCACCGTCGGTCATCTTGGCCCGCAAGGTGATGCGGACGGGGCGGGAGACGGGGGCATAGATTTCCGGAACGCTCAGACAGCCCTCCTCGCGGCTGACCGTCTCCTCGCTCTTCGCCAGGATCTCGGGATTGACCAGGACCGTCGGCATGCGCGGCAGGAGGAAGGCCTCGCCGGGGGTCAGTTCGCCGACGGTCGAGGTTTCCTTGCCGGCGGGCACGCAGAGGGCGACCAGGCGCAGGCCAAGGCCGACTTGCGGTGCGGCCAGGCCGAGTCCATCGAAGGCGAACATCGCCGCGGTGAGGACCTCGGCCTGCCGGGCCAGGGATTCGTCCAGCGCGCCGACCGGGCGTGCCTTCTTGCGCAGCACCGGATCGCCGATGACGCGCACCGGCGGCAGGGCATCAACGGGAATGGCGGGGGTTGGTCTCAAAGGCGGATGCTCCGAATGGGCGCCATGCGGAACCCAAAAGATTTCGACAATCGGCTACTATAGTGCCCGAAGGAGGCTTGGGCAATGCCAGAGGGAATCCGGATCGAATCGACGATCGGCAACCGGGAAGCCGCGGTGGCGGCAAGGCTGGCGCGCGCATCTGCAGCTCCCGTGTCCCGCATCCGCAACGCCGCTGCGGCGTGCCCCCCGTGGGTCACGGGGCATCTGCGTGGCGGGCGATCTTCTCGCGAACCTTGGCCGGATCGACGTCGTCGTTGTGGAATTCGGCGGCCAGGCGCCAGAAGGAAAGGGCACGGGCCAAGTCGCCCAGCTCCAGGAAGATGTCGCCGGCATGGTCGGCGATGACCGCATCGGGAAGCTCACCCTCGAGGCGCAGGCAGCGCTCGATCTCGCGGGCCGCCTCGGGAAAACGGCCCTGCCGGTAGAGGACCCAGGCGAGGCTGTCGAGGTAGGCCGGGGTGTCGGGGTCCGCCGCCAAGGCGACGCGGATGAGCCGTTCCGCCTCGGCGAGCCGCTGGTTGTGGTCAGCCCAGAGATAGCCGAGGAAGTTGGCGACTTCGGCATCCTCGGGATGCTGGCGGTGCAGGTCCTCGAGAATGGCGGTGGCGCGCGGGATGTCCTTGGCCCGCTCGCAGAGGTAGGCGAAGGAAAGGTAGAAGTCGCGGGAGAGGAAGTCGTCGCGCCCCTGCTTCTTGGCGATGGTCTCGGCCTCGGCCATGGCGGCGACGGCCTCGGCATGGCGCGAGGCGCGGCGATGGGCCTGGGCGGCGAGGTGGCAGGCCTCGGGCAGGTCCTCGATCTTGTCCAGGACGTAGACCGCCTTGTCGTTCCTGCCCAGCTCGAAATAGGCGATGCCGGCTTGGTAGAGGGCGGAGGATTCGCCCGGCTTCATCATCAGGTAGACGTCCAGGGCGCGGGCGGCCTCCTCGTACCAGCCAGCATAGAGCGCCATCCGGCCCAACTCGAGGTGGACATCGGCATCGTCGGGCTTGTCGGCAGCGACCCGTCGCCACAGCCGGGCCGCCTCGGCAAAGCGCTCGGCATCGGCCAGGAAGGCGGCATAGAAGAGGGTCGTGCCAGGGTTGCGGGGATCGTTCATCAGGGCTTCGCCCACCAGGGCCTCGCCGCGGTCGGCCAGTCCATGCCGTGCACAAGCGCGGAGCACGGCGGCAAGCTCGGCAACGGGCAAGGGCTGGCGCCGCCGCCAGGCATCGGCCGCCATCTCGCGCCAGATGTCCGTCAAGGCCGCCAAATTCAGCTCGAGGGCCCGCCGGAAGCGCTGCTTCCGCGAGGGAAAGAGCCACCAGCCATCGTCGCCCTGGTCCGCCTGCAGGGCAAAGAACGAGACGGCGGCGCGGCGGACGAGGAAGCTGTCGGCAAAGGCGGGCCGACGCAGGAGGCGGCGGAAAAGCCGCTCGCCGTCGTCATATCGCCCGAGCATGCCATAGGCGGCCGCGGTCATGGCCACGATCTCGGCGACCTCCGCGTCGGGATCGCCCTCCTTGGCATAGGCCTTCTCGGCCCGGGCCAACGACGCCTCGAGCAGCGACAGGGCCTCGTCTTCACGCTCATCCTGTAGGAGAGCGTCGGCGGCCACGGCATTGAGCCGCCAGGCGCCAGGGTTGGCGGTGGCGATCGGCGTGAGCTGGTCGGCAATCCGGGCCCGGCCATGCCCGTCGGACTCCGACCATCCGGCGAGGAGAACCCGCAGGATCTCGCCGGATTCGGGATCCTGCGCCAAAGCCGCCAGGAAATGGGCCTCGGCACGGTCGCTGAACGCGGCGTCCTCGCGCAGGGCCATCATGCCCAGCGCGTATTGCGTGTGGGCCTCGGCCAAGCGTCGACCAGGCTCCGCCAGCGGCGATACGGTGCCGCGAGAACCATCGCCGACAAGGCCATCGGAGCCGATGTCGCGGGCAAGCAGGGCACCCGCCCCGAGAAGGGCCGTGCCCAGGAGGGCCATGCGAAGACCGGCCATGCGTACGCGTCCCCGCGTGAAGGCGACCCAGTCGCCGGGACTACCGGAGAGGAAACCCATGGACAATCCGCCGGCGACGCCGGTACGGCCAGACGTCACTTGTTCTTGTGACGATTGAGCCGCAGCTGCTTGCGCCGCTTGTGCTTGGAGATCTTTTTCTTACGCTTTTTCCGCAGATTGCCCATAACGATGCTCTTCGCTTCCCCGGATTTTGGTGATACGGTAAGGGGCACGAACAATACGGGGATGTCTGCGGATTTACAAACGGGAATGGCCGGCGACATGAAAAAAATGTTTTCCGGGGCGAGGCCGGGCGAGGCATGGGCACTGCTTGCCGCCACGATCCTGGCCGGAGCCCTGGGCGTCTCGCTGATCCGAGGACACGGCCTGCCGCGACCTGCGCCATCCCCGGCCCCGGCCGCAGGGCGCGATGCCGCCGATGCCTGGCGGGAGGCCGTCCGCTCCGGTGCGGCTGCCCGGAGCCTGCGGCTTGCGGCCCGTCTGGCCCCGCCGGATCCCGGAGCGCTGCCCGACGACGACTATCTGGCCTGGATGGCGTCCTTCGGCCTGGACCGCCAGGTGCTCATGGGCCCTTTCCGGCAGGTGGACTTCCAGCGCTGGGCAGACGCCCTTCTGGCCGAGGAGATCTTGGTCCGGGCCGGCACGACGGCGGACGCCTCCCCTCCCCCCTCGCCGGCTTCGGTGCTGAAGGTCATCCTTAGCCTGGTCTCCTTCTCGTCGGAGGCCCCGGAGCCGGGACCTTCCGCCAACGCCGCCGTATGGCAGGCCGGACTCGGCAACCGCCGTGACCTGATCCGCCTGCTGGCCTTGGCGATGACCACGGCCGGGCACCATGTCCAGGCGGTGGCCATCCACGCGGGGGACGGAGCCATCCTGCATTGGTGGTGCGAAATCCGCGATGACGCCGGTGCCTGGGTGGCCGATCCCGCCGTCGGCTTCTGCCGGCGCGGCATCGATGCGGCCACCCTGCTGGACAATCCGCCCGACGGCGACGATCCCCTGCCGCCCGAGGTTCGCGCCCAGGCCCGGTTCATCAGCTTCCATCTTCCGGCGGAAGTCTCCGACTACCGTCCCTGCCAGCAGCGCCTGGCACGGTACCTGGCGGACTTGCCGGACTGGCGTGGTCCCCGACTGGCCGACGACCCCCGCCAGCGCATCGAGGCCTGGCGGGCCGCGGTTCCCCCGACCAGCCCCCACTTCACCTATTGGCGTTATCCGGTCGAGACCCTGCTTGCCGATCCCGGCTGGCGTTCCCCTGGCGACAGGAGCCAAGGCCAGGCCCCTGCCCCCCGTCATTGAGGGCGGCATGCCGCATCAATGGCATGCCGACCGGCACGGTCACGGACCAATGCCCCCCGCGAGACTCCATGCCGGCGGCGCGGCGGGCGCGGCCGGGGAAAAAAAATACGGGGGGGCACGTCGCCCCCCCGCCCCATTCTTACGACAAGAATGGTGGAACGGAAGAATCCTTGTCCCTATTATATCAAAGGCCGCAGGGAAAGTAAAGGGAGGCGGGTCAACCGGTCGGCGACTGCCGGCGCAGGTACACGTAGAGGCGCTCGAGGATGTGCCGCAAGACCGCCCGGCGGGCGGGATCGGCGGCATCGCGGGTGTCCACGACCAAGGTTGCACCGGTGATCTTGCGGGTCTCGTCAGCGGTGGCCGTCCAAACCAGCCCTCCCCCCTCGCGCAGATCGAAGACGTCCGCCCGCACCGCGACCATGACATCCCGGTGCGAACTGGGAAACCAGATGGCACCGATCAAGGTGGGGTCCAGCAGCACGGTAGGGTTGCAGTACCAATCGACGTCCATGGCCGCACGCAGCACCAGCACGGCATCGGCGCCTTGGCTACGGGCGGCGGCGGCCACGGCCACCGGGTCGGCAGGGGTTTCCTCAGGCAGGAAGACAAACTCGGACAGGACCTTCAGGCGCTCGCCGTCGCGCAGGTACTCGACCAGCGTCGCCTTGTCGCGCCGGCTCCAGCCAAGCCGGGCGTCGGGGGCGAAGGCGTCATCACGGCACCGCTCAAACTGGAGGAGAACGGCCAGCTTGACCGGGGCGGCCATGGACTTCGCCTCGGGTGCCGGCGGCGGCGGATAGCCCCCGCCGAGGCGTGCCTCGAGGGCATCCCGCCGAAGCCCGGTGGAGCATCCCGCCAGCAGAAGGATCGCCGCGCACGACGCCCCGATGGAAACCGCAAGCCCGTGTCGATTCATGACAATGCCTCCCTGAAGATGCCGTCCGGCGGCGAGGCCCCGGATGCCAAATCATATCTCCGCTTCCCGAAAAGGCAATCCCGGTTGCAAGAATCGCGGCAGCGGCTAAACTATCGGTCATGAAACGATATTCTCGCGGAATCCTCATGTTCCGCCTCATCGGCATGCTTTTCCTCGCCAGCCTCCTCGCGGGCTGCGGCCTGCAGCGGGCCGAGACGAAAGTGGACCGGATCGAGGTGATCCATGGCGACGGGCAGATGGGGCCACCGGGCGCCGAATGTCCGGAGATGCTGGTCATCGAGTTCCTCGGGCCCCAGCGGCGCGGACTCCTCGGCGGCAAGGGCAAGCGCTCCCCGGTGCCGGGCATCGTGCCGGTCTTCGAGGCCGTGGATGGCTGCGGCCTGAGCGTCGAACCCCTCGGCGAGGCCTCCGATGCTGGCGGCCATTTCCGGGCTCGGATCACCTTGGGCCGACGCCTGGGCGACCAATACCTGCGGGTCTCTGCCGCCGGTCATCCCAAGGTGTCACGCACCCTCCGCATGGTCGGCGGCGTTCGCCTTGCTGGGGCAGGACAGGAGGTCCATAGCGACCATGTCACCGCCGAACCGCTCCGGGTCACCGTCTTCGGTGAGGATGGGCAGCCGAAGCCGGAGGCCAGGGTCTATTTCTCCGTGGTCGGCTCCCCGGAGGGCAAGACCAAAGCGGCCTGCCTACCTGCCATGGCGACGACCGACGCCGAGGGCATCGCCGAGACGCGCGTCCGCGTCGGCTCCAAGACGGGGATCTACCGGGTACTGGTGGAGGTGACCGATGACGACCGCCAAAGCCGCGGCATCGAGGTGCCGAT
Organism: uncultured Victivallales bacterium; assembly: GCA_964490525.1. GTDB lineage: Bacteria > Verrucomicrobiota > Lentisphaeria > Victivallales > CAZBDL01 > CAZBDL01. The sequence goes on from CAZBDL010000115.1 coordinate 8,773, forward strand.
CTACGGGCGCAACCTCTGGGGATTGACCGGACTTGTCGTCACGGTCCTCGGTGGCCTGGCGATCTTCGTCTTCGGCATGAAGTCGATGACCGACGGCCTGCAACTGGTCGCCGGCGAGAAGATGCGCCAGATCCTCCAGTTCGTCACCCGCAACCGGGTCGCCGCCGTCGCCGCCGGCACCGTCGTCACCGGTGTCATCCAGTCCTCCAGCGCCTGCACCGTCATGACCGTCGGCTTCGTCAATGCCGGCCTGCTTAACTTGCAGCAGGCGATCGGCATCGTCTTCGGAGCGAACATCGGCACCACCGTCACCGCCCAGATCATCTCCTTCAACCTGGCCGCCCTGGCCCTGCCCGCGATCACCGTCGGGCTGCTGGTGATGCT
>CAZBDL010000116.1:0-9027 GCA_964490525.1 uncultured Victivallales bacterium
CGCCGACTATCCCGTCGACGGCGAGGACCGCTGGCCGGCGGTCACGGGCCGCGCCGGCGATGCCCTGGGCGAAGTCTATGCCGAGATGGGCTATGTCCGGTCACTGCGCGCCGGGAAGTGGAAATATCTCGCGTTCCGGTTGCCCGATGACCTGATCGCCGCGATGCGCGACGGCCAGGCCCCGATGGCCGCCAACCAGATGGGCGACTGCGGCTCCGGCTGGTCCTACTTCCAGGCGCTGCGCTATCCCGCGTACTTCGCGCCGGACCAGCTCTACGACCTCGAGGCCGACCCCGGCGAGCAGCGCAACCTCGCCGCCGACCCGGCCCAAGCGGCGGTCCTGGCGGACATGCAGGCCCGGCTGGCCCGGCATCTCGCCCGCTTCGGACGTCCCTTCCCGCTGGCGCGGCAGGCGTTCCTTGACTCCCCCGAGTTCCAGGCCCTGGCCGAGAAGACCAAGGCCGACGACGCCCCGACCCGCAATGAATGGTACCTGGAGGACGCCTGGTGAGGGAGGGGTGGGTAACGCTCAACGCACAACGCGCACCATTCAACGTTCAAGGTGATGAGGCGCGAAATGTGTGCCTCGCGACGTTCCATGTCAGGCGAGGGAGCGAAAATTCTTTCCCGCGAGGATATGATATGAACCAACCGAAAAGGAGGCAGGCGATGAAGAGGATGATGCTGTTCGGGGCCGCCATGCTGCTGGGGATCCTGCTGCAGGCGGAGGAGCTGACGATCAGCGGCACGCTGACCAAGGAGTCCAAGCAGAACGCCAAGGGCAACGAGATGACGTCGTTCGTTGTCGAGACGGCGGACTACGGCAAGGTCTCGGTCCGTCCGAAGCGCAAGGGGGCGGTGACGGCGGAGGTCCTCGAGGCCAAGGTCGGCCAGCCGGTGAGCCTGAAGGTCGAGGCTGAGGTCAAGGAGAACAAGAAGGGCAAGCGCCTGAAGGTGAAGGACGTGCTGGCCCTGGTCGAGGGTACGGCCGAGGTCACCCCTGCGGCTGAATAGGATGCAACGGCCATGATGGCCAGGACGGAGTCGCCATGACGAGATGCCGCACGGAGCGCCGGCGGGGGTGGATGCGGATGTGCCTGTCCGCCTCCGCGGCGCTAGGGTTGATGGTTGCCGTCCGGGCCGACTGGCCAGAATATCTCGGTGGTCCGGAGCGGCGCGGGATCGATCCGGCGGGCGTGGCGGTGGCCGCGCCCGCGCTGCTGTGGCGTTGGCAGGCCGCGCATCCGCCGCGGCCTGGCTTCTACCATGCGCTGATGCCGGAGACGATGGGGCCGCAGCGCATCTTGGCCCGTCCGCTGGCCTCGGACTGCGCCTTTGCGCCGGTGGTCGCCGATGGCCGGGCCTACTTCGGGTCGTCGTCCGAGGACAGCCTCACCTGCCTCGACGCCGCGACGGGCGAGCGGCAATGGCGGTTCTTTGCCGAGGGTGCGCTCCGCCTGGCGCCAACGGTGGCCGGCGGCGCGGTGATCTTCGGTTCCGACGACGGGCGGGTCTATGCGCTGGACGCCGTCACGGGCCGCGAGCGCTGGCGCTTTGTGGCCGCCCCCGAGGAGCGGCGGATCCCCGCCAACGGGCGCATCGGCTCGCAGTGGCCGGTGCGCACCGCCGTCTCGGTGCGCGACGGCATCGCCTACTTTGCCGCCGGGCTGTTCCCGGCGAACGGCGGGGTCTACCTGTTCGCCGTCCAGGTCTCCGACGGCACGCTGCTCTGGAAGCGGCAGATCCAGCTTCCGGCCCAAGGTTACATCCTGGTCGGCGACGAGATCCTCTACGTGCCGAACGGGCGGGCCTCGCCGGCCGAGTACCGGCGCGCCGATGGCTCCCCGCTGGTCGACCGCAGCGACCTGCGCCGCCAGGGCGGCGGCGGGCGCATCTGGATGGCCGGGGACATGCTCGTCTACGGGCCGACCGAGTTCGGCATCCTGCAGGTGCGCACCTCCCGGGAGGAGATGCCCGGACGCGACTACAACCGGAGCCTGGACCGGGCGATCCATGGACAGGTCACCGGCATCTCCGGCGAGGCCTTGGTGGCGCATGGCGACCTTCTCCTCTGGCTGCGCGGCAAGGAGCTGGTGGCGGTGCCGGCGGCGGACGCCTATGCGATCCTCGCCCGCTCCGGGGCCGAGATCGTCGCACGCATGGCCAAGCGCATCGCGACGGAGAAGAGCGGGGTGCAGCTTTCCGGCGACCGTCAGGCCGAGCAGGAGCTGGTCGCCGCCCAGCGTTGGCAGGCGGCGGTGCCCGATGGCCGGTCCTTGATCGTGGCCGGGGACATGGCGGTGGTCGGGGCTGAAGGTCGGGTGTTGGCCTTCGACCTGGCGACCGGCGCGCCGAGGCTCGACGTGCCCGTCCCGGGGGTCGTCTACGAGCTGGCTGCCGCCGGGGGCCGGATCTTTGCCGCCACCGACCGGGGATGCCTCCATGCCTTTGGGGATCCGCGCGGACAGGGCTCGCCACGCGAGCTCCGTGCCGCCGTCGCTCCCGCGCCGGTTCCCGACGCGGTCGCCGCCTATGTTCGCGAGGCCTTGGCGCTCCTGCCCAATCCCCGGGGCTACTGCTTCGTGGTCGGCCTGGACGACGGTGCGGTGCTGCGGGCGCTGGCCGCCACCTCGGAAATGGAGGTCGTCGGCGTCACGGCCGATGCCGGGCTGGCGACGCGTCTGCGTAACGCATTGGCGGCCAATGGCGAATACGGCGGGCGGATCCGCATCGAGGTGGTCGCCGGGGAGGCCCTGCCCTATGCCAGCCATTTGGCGAACCTGATCTTGACGGAGGGCGGCGACCCCGGCGTCCCGGCCGCGGAGCTCCAGCGCCTGCTGCGGCCGTGGGGCGGGATCCTGGCGGTGCCGCAGGCCGCGTCCGCGACGTTCGCCGGGGTGCCTGGCCTGCAATCACGGGGAGCGCTGGCGGTGGCGATCCGCGGGGCCCTGCCGGGCGCCGGGCAATGGACGCACATGTTCGCCGATCCCGCCAACACCTCGTGTAGCGGCGACACCCTGGTCGGGGGCCTCGGCTACCGGGTCCAGTGGTTTGGCGAGCCCAGCCCCCCGCGCCGGGTCGGCTGGCATGGCAACGGCATGGGGCCGCTCTTTGCGGATGGCATCCTCTACCAGCTCAAGGTCGACCATGTCGAGGCCGTCGATGCCTACAACGGCACCAGCCTGTGGGCCCGCGAGACGCCGGGGTCGGCCCGTTTCAGTCCCGGGCGCGAGGGCGGCTCGGGGTGCGTCGCCGACGGACGGCTCCACCTCCTTGCCGATGGCCAGTGCCAGGTCTTCGACGGGCATTCCGGCAAGCTCCTGCAGACCTTGGCCGGGCCACCCCAGGACGCGACGCTGGCCTGGGGCTACATCGCCGTCGCCGACGACATGCTGGTCGGCTCCAAGCAGGATGTCCGCGCCACCTACAACCGCCTGAACCGCAGCGGGCTGGACTTGGTCAAGGGCCAGTGGGAATCGGCCGAGCCGCTCCATGCCCTGAGCCTCTCCCTGTTTGCCCACCGGCGATCCGACGGTGCCGTGGCCTGGCGCCGTGGCGACGGCCAGCGCGCCATCCTGAACAGCAGCATCGCCATCGCCGACGGCACGGTCTACTTCCTCGAGAGCCGTTCCGCTGCGGCGGCCGAGGCCCGCGATGGGTCGTTGTCCCTGCGCGATTTCCTCGCCGGCGGGGCGGTCCACCTGGTCGCCCTCGACCTGGCCACCGGCGCGGTGCGCTGGGAGCGCCCGTTCACGTCCAAGGCGACAACCATGCTTTATCTCTCCGTCGACCGGGGCGAGTTGATCCTGGCTTCCGGTCACCATGTCGGACCGCTCGCCGACTTCCCGGCCGGCAACAAGTCGGTGCCGAACATCGCCAAGGAGCTGGGCCTGCCTAATGCCGAGGCGATGCAGCAGATCCGCGACACCAAGATCGCCTTCGCATTCGCCTGCCTGGACGCCGCCGACGGGCGGGAGAAATGGGCCTCCGAATACGTCTCCGCGAACATCATCGGGGCCCAGCACAACTACAACGTCAGCCATCCGGTGATCGTGGCCGACACCATCTGGCATGCCCCGGCCGAGCAGTACATCGTGCGGGTGGACCGCCAGGACGGGACGATCACCGAGCTGAAGCGGCTGAAGCGCTCGAAGGGCTGCGCCACGCCGACCGCCTCGGCCCGGGCGATGTTCTTTCGCAGCCTGGTCATCGCCTCGCTCGACTTTGCCAGCGAGAAGATGCATTACCTCAGCCAGGTCAGCCGCCCTTCCTGCTGGATGAGCATCCTGCCGGCCGGCGGCCTGGTGATGATGCCCGAATACAGCATCGGCTGCAACTGCGCCTTTCCGCTTCAGACCTCGATCGTCATGGCCCCGGTCGCCGACGCCCTGCCGACGTCCGGTCCGGCCCTCGGGCCGCCGTCCGCCCGCGAGGCCGCGCCGTCCCCGGCGGCGGCGACCGCGGCCGGGAATGGCTCGGCTCCTGCGGGCCAGGCCGCCGCCGTCGCCAAGGAGGACACGGGACCCCGTCCCGGCGATGCCGTCGAATTCCGTGGCCGATGGTACAAGGTCTTCAAGGACAAGGTTTCCCGCGAGGAGGCGTCGTCACGGTGTGCCGCCATGGGTGGCGTCCTGGTGCGTGTCGACAACGAGGAGGAGCTGCGCTTCCTGGTCGACACGCTCAAGGCGAAGGGCGTCTGGGCCCGTGCCACCCTGGATCCCGCGGCGACGATGATCGGCGGCGGCGGCCGGCTCAACAGCATCAAGCCATCCGGGATCACCCGTGCCTTTGTCTGCGAATGGTCGCGGTGAGCCGGGTCGGGCGACCTCGCGATGCGGTCCGTCCGCCAGCATCCGTGCCTGACGGATGGGGTCAGGTTCCGTCGCGGGTGCGAAGCCGGTAGGCGCGCGGGGAACAGCCGGCATGCCGCCGGAAGGCGGTGGAGAAGTTGAGGGCGTTGTCGTAGCCGACGCTGGCGGCGATGTCGCCCACGGGAGCAAGGGAATGGGCGAGCAGGACCTTGGCCTGGGTCATGCGCAGGGCGGCGACGCGGGCCATCGGCCCGCAGCCGAGGTGGCGTCGGCACCAGAGGTGCAGGGTCGGCGGGGAGACGCCCAGTTCGGCGGCCAGGGATTCGACCCGCCAGGGCACCTGGAGCCGGGCCTCGACCCGATGGAACAGGGCGCGCAGCCGCGTCGCGGCGTCTTGCCTGGCGTCGGGCCCGGTTCCCTGGCGCAGTTCGCGCTCCAGCAGGATCACAGCCTGGCCGGCGAGCAGTCCCGCCAGGGCGGCCGCCTGGGGGCGGTCGCTCCCCAGTTCGCGATGCAGCGCCGCGAGGGTCCGCGCCAGTTCGGCGACGTCCTCGCCATGCGCTCGCACCGCGACCTGCGAACCCCGCAGCCAGGCCCATTGCCCGGTGTTGCGCAGGTCGAACCAGAGGATCCGCCAGTGCGGGCCGACCAGGCGGTAGCGGGCCGGACAGCCGGCCGGCACCGCCATCATCGTCCCGGCCGTCAATGGCCAAGCCCCGCCCGGGGTTTCCACCAGACCCTCGCCGGCGAGCGAGAAGAAGACCACATGGCAGGTGAAGCGCGAACGGCTGATGGCATATTTGCCGCTCAGGTCGGACAGGCCGGCCGCCTCGACATCATGCCCCGCCAGCGGGCTGCCCGGACGATGGCGCGGGCCGACATGGCGCTGAACGCACCCTTCCCCGAGGATGATGTAGTCTGGCCAATTGCCGCTGCGGATGCCCATGGCCTGGTTCCCGGAAGGCTTCACCGCGATGGACACGAAGAGCACGAAGAGATATACGAAAGCCAATGTATATGTTTTATGCCTGGCGCGCCAGTCGGGCCGGCCAGGATCCGGAATGCATGCATGGATGGCGCTCCCGAACCCATATCCTGCGGAAGCGGGCAATGCAAATATAAAATATAGGAACGCAAATAAAATACTCCCCTTTGCCGTTGGCCTTCCCGGGTCTTGCGGGCGAGGGTATGGGCAGAACCGAAACCACCACCATGGAGGCGACGATGAGCCAGAGGCAACCGAGTTCCCGTGAGATCGCGAAGATGATCGACCATTCCCTGTTGCACCCGACCCTGACCGAGAAGGAGCTGCGCGAGGGGTGCGCGGTGGCGGCGGCCTACGGCGCGGCCTCGGTCTGCGTCAAGCCGTGCCATGTGGCGTTGGCGGCGGAGCTGCTGCAGGGCAGCGATGTCCTGGTCGGGGCGGTGATCGGGTTTCCGCACGGCAACGGCACGGTGGCGATGAAGGTCGCGGAGGCCGCGGAGGTCGTCGCCAACGGGGCGAAAGAAGTGGACATGGTGATCAACATCGCCAAGGCGCTGGAGGACGACTGGGCCTACCTCGAGGACGAGATCGGGGCCATCCACCGGGCGGTGGCCAAGGGCGGGGCCATCCTCAAGGTGATCTTCGAGACCGACTACCTGGACGCGCCCCGGATCGTCCGCCTCTGCCAGATCTGCGCCGCAGTCGGGGCCGAGTTCGTCAAGACCTCCACCGGCTACAACTACGTCAAGACAAAGGACGGGGCCTATGACTATGCTGGCGCGACCCTCGAGGTCATGCGGCTGCTGCGGGAGAATTCCCCGGAGCAGGTGCAGGTCAAGGCGGCGGGCAAGGTGCGGGGCCTGGACATGTATGTTACATTGTGGCAGATGGGGGTGAGCCGGATCGGCACCGGACAGACGGCGCAGATCGTCGAGGAGGCGCGGGTCAAGCTCGACGGGGCGGCGCCGCGCGGCGTCACGGCGAAGGACGACGGCAAGGGATACTGATCCGGGAAGGATGGCGGCGATGGCGGCGGACCGGCTGGGCATCGAGATCGGCGGCACCAAGATCCAGGCGGTGCGCGGCGATGGCCGTGGCCGGATCGAAGGCCGCCGCCGCTTCGCGGTCGACCGTGCCGCCGGCGCCGCCGGCATCCGCGAGTCCCTGACGGCGGCGGCCCGGGCGTTGTTCCCGGAGGCGCCGCCCGTGGCGGTTGGGGTCGGCTTCGGAGGCCCGCTCGACGTCGTCGTCGGACGCGTTGCCCGCTCCCATCATGTCGATGGCTGGGAAGGGTTTGCGCTTCGCGAATGGCTGCGCGGGATGACGGGCTGCGGCCGAGTCGCCGTGGACAACGATGCGAATGTCGCGGCGCTGGCCGAGGCGCGTCTCGGGGCGGGCCGCGAGGTTCGCAGGGTGTTCTATGTGACCTTGGGCAGCGGCATGGGCGGGGGCATGGTGGTCGACGGGCATCTTTATCATGGGGCGCCCCCGGGCGAGTGCGAGATTGGCCTGATGCCGCATCCCGCCGGGGGGAGCTTCGAGTCGCATTGCTCGGGCTGGGCGGTCAACCGGCGGTGCCGTGCGGCGGCGGCGGCGCGTCCGGATTCACCCTTGGCGGCGGCGATGGCGATGGCGCCGGACGGTGGCGGGGCGGCCCAGCTCGGGGCCCTGCTGGCGGCCGGCGATGCCGATGCGGTCGGCATCCTCGACGCGGTCGCCCGAGACCTGGCCCTGGGCTTGGCCATGGTGGCGCATCTCTTCCACCCGGACCGGGTGGTCCTGGGCGGGGGGCTGTCCCTGCTGGGCGAGCCGCTTCGGGCCGACGTCGCCCGGCATCTGCCCCCGTTGATGAGCCCCAGCTATCGGCCGGGCCCGGAAATCCGCTTGGCTGGCCTGGGCGAGGACGTCGTGCCCATCGGGGCGCTGCTGCTGGCGGAGGAGGCGATCGCATGAACATCCTGCTCATCACCACCGACCAGCAGCGTGCGGACGCGCTGGGCTGCGTCAATCCGGCGGTGCCGACGCCACACCTCGACCGGCTGGCGGCGGAAGGCCTGCGCTTCGACCGCGCCTACACGGTCAATCCGGTGTGCACCCCGAGCCGCTGCAGCCTGCTGACCGGGCACTTCCCGTCGCGCCATGGCTGCTGGCATGTTGGCACGGCGCTGCCGGAGGACTATGCCCCGAACGTGGCCTCGCGCCTAGCGGCGGCCGGATATTTCACCGGGCTGCTCGGCAAGGCGCATTTCCAGCCCTGCTACCGGGCGCCGGAGAGCTTCGAGAGCGAGCCGAACATCCACCGCCTGGAGTTCTTCCGCGACTGGCAGGGGCCGTACTACGGGTTCGGCCTGGCGCGCCTGGTCATCGGGCACACCGCCGAAGGCCATGCCTGCGGCATGCACTACGGCCTGTGGCTGAAGGACCAAGGCGTCGACCTCGGGCGCTACTTCGGCAGGTTGCCCTATGCCGCCTACGGCCCCTGGGAACTGCCCGCCGAGCTGCATGGCTCGCGCTGGGTCGCCGACGAGACCATGGCGGCGATCGACCAGGCCCGGACCCGCCGCCAGCCCTTCTTCCTCTGGGCCAGCTTCCAGGATCCGCACAACCCCTATGTCGCCCCGGAGCCCTGGGCCTCGATGGTCGATCCCGGCCGCCTGCCCTTGCCCCGGCTGGATCCCGCCGAGGGCGAGGGCAAGCCCTGGTTCTACCGCTCGCTGCAGGAGGGCAGGGGATACGCGGGCGACCCGGGCATTGGCGAGGCCGCCTGGGGCGACTGCCGCCTGCAGCCGGAGATCTCCCCGGCGGAGGCGCGCCGCGTCCATGCCGCCTACTACGGCATGATGGGCCTGGTCGACCACCAGGTCGGGCGCATCCTCGGGCATCTCGCTGCCACCGGCCTGGACCGCGACACCCTGGTCGTCTTCACCTCCGACCATGGCGACTACCTCGGACACCATAACCTCTGGGGCAAGGGGTTGCCGGTCTACGAGGACATCCAGCGGCTCCCGTTCATCGTCCGCCATCCCGCCGTGCGCACCCCCGGCCGCGTCAGCGCCGCCCTGCAGAGCCTGGTCGACGTCCCGGCGACGCTCCTCGAGGTGGCCGGATTGCCGCCGGAGCCGTCGGCGCAGGGGGTCTCCCAGGCCGCGGCCTGGCTGGATGCCGATGTCGCCGCCCGCGCCCATGTCCGCCTCGAGTTCCGGCCGTCCGCCGGGCCGCTCTTCCAGGAGA
>CAZBDL010000117.1:0-8979 GCA_964490525.1 uncultured Victivallales bacterium
GGCAGGAGCGCGCGGACATGGCCACAGGCATGCTGGATGTAGCGCTTGCCGTGCCCGGCCAGGATGCGGCACCACGCCGCGATCTCCGGGGCGATGTGCTGGCCGTACATCTCCGGCGAATAGTTCTGGGTGCTCGAGTCCTCCCAGGTGAGGAAGAACTCGTAGGGCGCGGCCTCGGCGGCCAGGCGCACCGCCAAGCGCGTCCTTTCCTGCATGGCATGCAGGAGCTCCGCGACCGTCCCCGGGAAGTCGCAGAGGGCGTAGGCCAGCTCCTCGGTGCCCACCAGGTGCTCGACCATGAACTGGAAGGCGGTCTTGCAGGCGTCCGGCACGAGCATGCCGATCTCCAGCACATCCGCTTCAGGACGGCGCGCCAGGACCGCCGGGTCAAGCTCGAGCCCCCGGTGCTCGACCAGCCATTGGTAGATGCGGTAGTCCGCCTCGACCTTGAGCGGATGCTCGACCAGGAAGTTCGTGCCGCCCTCCGCGCTGGGCGCAAAGGCCATGCGCAGGGTGCCGGCCGGGGTCTCGATCGCCTTCACCACGCGCCCGTCCTCCGTCCATTCCCGCCAGGTCACGCCGTCCGGCTCGACGATCCGGGTCGGGCACGGCGCGAAGCGGTTCAGCAGGTCGGCCCCAACCAGCCGCGAGAAGCCCATGTGGCCGAGATCCTGGTATTCCGGGGGCAAGGTCTCGAACAGGTAGGCGAGGTTCGGGGAAAAGGGCACATGGTCGACCGGCTCGCCCAACAGGGCCGCCCGCAGCCGTTCGCGCGACGTCATCATCTCCGGCATCTTCCCGCACTCCTCGTCCAAGGTTCTTTTCAGTTCAAGGTCGCCCGTGCCGACACGATCCAGGCCGAACCGTGGCGCTCGAAGCCCAGCTTAGGGTAATACCCCTCCGCCTTGGGCGCAGCCAGCAGGATGATCTTTGCGCGATCGCCCAGCTTGGCCTGAACCTGGCGGATCAGCTCCCGGCCGATGCCGCGATGCTGGCAGGCCGCATCGACCGCCAGGTCGGCGAGATAGCAGCAGTACGCGAAATCCGTCAAAGCCCGGGCTATCCCGACCAGGACATCGCCATCCCAAGCCGTGACGATGAGGTTGGCATGCCGCAGCATGGCGGCCAGGCATGCGGCGTCCTCGACCGGGCGCCGCTCCGCCAGCGTCGAACGCCGTAGCAGGTCGCTGAACTCGTGCACGGCCACGACCCGGTCCGCCGTGTAGATGATGCCCATGGCTCTCCTTCCTGGCGGCACCACGCCGCCATCGCTCACCGCCCGGTTGCGGCCCGCCACCCCATCAGCCAACCGGCGATGAAGGCGGCCTGCTGCTGGCGGATGGGCTCATGGAAATGGACATGGTCGCAGAAGAGGTCATCGCCGAGGTTGCGGGTGAACGCATGCAGGTCGATGGACGGGACGCCAGCGGCGGCCATGATCGCGTCGGCCACCTGGTTGTAGGCGGCGCAGTCGGCGGCGAAGCGGTGGAACGCCGGTTGCCGGGGATTGTGCACCGCCTCGTCGCAGGGCGTGGTGCGAATCCACACCGGCTGCGGATGCAGCGTCGCGACCACGTCCAGAATGGCCTGAAGGTTCTGCCGGTACGCCTCCAAGGGCACCTGCTTCGCGCCGGTCGCGGGGTCGGTCTTGAGGTCGTGCAAGCCGCAGTTCAGCAGCAGCAGGTCGGCGTCAATGCCGCCTTGGCGGGCCTTCGCCTGGAGAAAGGCCAGCACCATCGCGGAATCGCCCCCGTTGGCCCCCTGAGGGTTGTCCAGGTTCAGCATCGCCTCCTCCTCGCCCTCCTTGCGGGCATAATCCATGATGCCCCGCAGGCAAGCCTCAAGGGATGGTCCGTAATGCAGCGAGATGCTGTCGCCGAGGACATAGATCCTGGGGACGGCGCGGATCGGGTCCAGGTTGCGAGGCAAGGGTGGCGTGACGCGGGAACTGGCCATGCGGAAGGACCCCTTTCGGCAAAGAGACGGCGGCGGTACGGCAGGCAACCTATACCCGGCGCCTGCCTTTGCCAATCCACTGGAAAACGCCCGTCAGCGGTTTAGGGTATCCGCCTTGGGCGACGATTGACCTCGACGCAATACCCCATCCCGATCATCCAACCCTGGAAGGCCTCCCCGATGGACCGTCCGATCCGCTGTGCCGTCATCGGCAATGGCGTCATTGCCCCCGCACACATCGAAAGCTACCAGTTGCTGCCGGGGGTGACGGTCACCTGGGCCTGCGACCTGGTCCAGGGGAAGGCGGCGGCCATGGCGGCCCGCTACGGCATCCCGCAGGTCAGCACAGACTACCACGAGGTTCTCGCCGATCCGGCACTGGACGCCCTCTCGATCTGCACGGATCATGCCAGCCACGCCCAGATCGCGGCCGATGCCTTCGCGGCCGGCAAGCATGTCCTCTGCGAGAAGGCACTGGCGGCAACCACCGTCGGCCTGGACCGGATGATGGCGGCGCATGCGCTCCGCCCGGACCTGGTCTTTGCGGGCGTCTTCCAGAACCGGCATACGCCGTTGTATGGACGGTTGCGGCAGCTGGTCGCCGACGGCGCCCTCGGCCCCATCCTGACCGCCAACCTGCAGGTCTACTGCCTGCGCACCCGCGAATACTACAAAGCCGACCTCTGGCGCGGCACCTGGGCCAATGAGGGCGGTTCGCTGATGATCAACCAGGCCATCCATTTCGTCGACCTGTTGCAATGGGTCGCGGGCGGGGTCACCCAAGTAGCGGCGACCTTCGCCAACCTGACGCATGGCGATGTTATCGAGACCGAGGACACCGTCGCGGCCGCCCTCACCTTCCGCAACGGCGCCCTCGGCACGATCTCCGCCACCACCTCCTCGCGCCACCTGCAGTGGGAGCCCACCCTCTCGATCACCGGCACCGAAGGCACGGTCGAGGTGCGTAACGGCACCGTCCTGCGCACGGCCTGCAACGACGCGACCAAAGCTGGACGGATCCACGAACAACTCGCCGAACCCGTCGAGACCGGACCCGACGTCGCCGGCAAGGCCTACTATGGGCCGGGTCACGCCGGAACGGTGGCCGATTTCGTCGCCGCGATCCGCGAGGGCCGCCGCCCCTTCATCTCCGGCGAGGAAGCCCGTGCCGCCGTCGACATCGTCCTCGGCATCTACCAATCCCACCGCGAGGGACGCCGCGTCGACCTGCCGGCAGGACGCTGACCCGCCATCACCCGCAGTTCACGCTCCGCATGAACTAGTTCCCGCGGATATCGCGATGGTAGCGGGCGACTCCGTCGGCGATGGCCTCGGCGAGGATAGACTGGTAGTCGTCGCGCCCCAGCCGGACCTGTTCGGCATAGTTGGAGATAAAGCCGGTCTCGATCAGGACGCCGGGGCAGGTGATGTTGCGCAGGACGTAGAAGCGGGCGTGGCGAACGCCGCGGTCCTCAGCGCCGGTGCGCCGGACAAGCTGCTGCTGGATGCTGTATCCGAGGCGCATGTTCTGACGGTCGAAGCGGTTCCCCGGCTCAGTCTGCGGCTTGCCCTGCTGGTCGCTCGTCGAGGGCGCACCGGCCGGCGTCAGGACAAACGTCTCGATGCCCCGCGCCGTGCGCGCCGCCGCCGCGTTGCAATGCACCGACAGGAAGAGGTCGGGGCGTTGCCGGACACAGGCGTCGGTGCGCTGGCTCAGCTCCAGTTTGCTGTCACCGGCCCGAACCATGACCACCCGGTAGCCACGCCGCTGCAGGGCATCGCGCAGCTTCTGCGAAATCCGCAGGACCAGGTCCTTCTCCCGGTGCAGCGTCCCGATCGCACCATGGTCCGAGCCCCCGTGCCCGGGATCGATCATGATGGTCGCCACCCGATGAACGGACACCGACTTCGCCCGCAGCACTGGCTCGAGCACCAGCATGAAGTCCGTCTCGCTGAGCAACGGCTCCGCCCCCTGGCGGAATGGCGCGTAAAGGAAATTGAGCTTGACCCCGTTGACCTCGGCCTGCCGTTTGTCGTAGGTGATCCGCACCCGCGAATAGCCGCTGCGCAATTCGCACGTCGCCGCCGTCGGCGCCAGTTGCATGCCGTAGTAGGCGGCGACGTCGCGGAGATAGACGTAGTTGCGCCCGAACGCCTTGGTATAGCGGACAAACTTGCTGCGCTGCGCCGCCAGCGGATGCGGCAGCAGCAAGGCCAGGCCCAGCAGCAGGATGCCAAGACGCGACAGATGGCCCGTCGGGAATCGCGGCCACGCCAAGGGTGTCATGTCCAAGCCTCCAGTCGAACCTCGCGCACATAATTGCGGGCTGGCGGGTACATGGCCTCCAGCCCCGGACCAGGGAAGATGGCCTCGGCCAGGGAGCCGTAGACGAATGCCTTGGCGGAGGTCAGCGCCTCGCGCCATGGCATGCGCAGGGAGAGGGCGGCGGCGAGGGCCGCACTGAAGGTGCAACCGGTGCCGTGCCCCGCCCCGTCCGGTACCACCGGCGAAACCAGACGGAAGACCTTGCCGCCATGGGCCACGACATCGAGGGCGGTCTCGTGCCCCACCCCGATGGCGTGCCCCCCCTTGAGAACGCAACCGCAATCCCAACGCGCGGAAATCTCCAGGGCGGCCTCCCGCATCCCGGGCAAGCCCGCGACCGGACGACCCAAGATCATGGCCGCCTCGGGGAGGTTGGGGGTGACCCAGGCGGCAGCAGGCAATAGCAAGCCGCAGAGCACGCCGACCGCATCCGGGCAGAGCAGCGCCGCCCCGCTCCCGGCCACCATGACCGGATCAACCACCACAGGGATCTGGCGCGGCGCCAGCAGTTCGGCCACGGCCCGGATGGTCGCGGCGTCATGCAGCATCCCCGTCTTGGCGGCCGCCACCGTGAACGCCTCGAACACCGCCTCCATCTGCGCGGCAACGCCGGTGGACGGAACCGGGTCGATACGGCGCACCGCGGACGGGTTCTGGGCCGTCACCGCCGTGAGGGCCGAGCACCCGTAGACGCCAAACGCGGCAAACGTGCGCAGGTCAGCCTGAATCCCGGCCCCGCCGCCACTGTCGCTGCCCGCCACGGTCAAGGCCACCGGATAGGCCGTCTCGACCTCGGCCACGCACGCCGCAGGAGAATTGGATTTGGACATCGGACACCTCTTTGCAGGGCCGTACTATAGGCCAAATCCGGATTTTTGCCTTGCATGTTGGGAAAACGCGGCGAACTTATCGGTTGTCTCTTATCGGAAGACAAAAACGCCATGGATCCGGCATGAACGACGACACCCCGGTCAAGGCCCGCGACCTGAAGCGCTTCGTCCAGCAGTCGGCCCGACGCAAGAAGGCAACCGAAGAGCAGGCGAAACGCCAGTCGCGCGACAGCTCCATCGACATCGCCTCGGAAAAGAAGGAGGAGCTGGAAAAGGTCCTCAACCGTCGCCGCCGCGACTACTCCGGGCTGATCGGCTTCCTGGCCGTGGCGACCCTCATTGCGGGCTGTGTCTTTGGCGCCGTCCGCACCTGGCAAGCCTGCCGCAAAGCCAACCGCCCGGCCTGGGCCAGGCCAGAATTCAGCCCCGAGGATATCCTCGCCGCCGAGGATCATGCCCTCCAGGCCATCCTCAAGGCCGAACGGAGCCGCCTGACCGACGCCGACTTCGAACCGAACACCCCTCCCTACTGGCGCGAGAAGGCGCAACGCATCCTCAAGGAGCTGGCCCAGGCCAAGGGCACGATCGGCGAGGTCTATGCCGACGACCGCCACCTCGGCGACGCGCCCCGCTTCATCGTCGAATGCCAGGGCGAGTCCGGTCGCGCCCAAATCGTCCTGGAAAAGACGGCGGACGGGCTCCGCCTGGTCAACGTCAACAAGTCCTGGTAATCCCCCTACGACCGGAGGAAGGCACATGGCGCCCGATGACAACCGACACCGGGGGTTCACCCTGATCGAATTGCTCTTCGTGGTGGCGATCGTCGCCATCCTCGTCGGGGTGATGCTCCCGACCCTGATCCTCTCCAAACAGCAGGCCCGCAAGACGGCCTGCCTGGCCAACCTCAAGCAACTGCACCTGGCGGCCCGGATGTACACCGACGACTACCGCATCTATCCCGCGGCACGGCGGGCCCGTGGCGCCGCCGCCGCCACCTATTGGTGCGCCGACTTCGACGGGACCCGCATCAACCCGCGCACCGGGCCACTCTTCCCCTATTTCGAGAATCCAGGACTACTGCTGTGTCCGGCCGTGGCCGACGAGACGGCCCCGCTCGATCCCGGGCACGGGCTGGCCTGCGGCTATGGCATGAATGCCGAATATGTCGGGGGCGACCCGGAACTGGCCGACCCACTGGCCGGCGAGCCTGCGCGTCCCGAGCACATTGCCGACCCCAGCCTGACCCTGCTGTTCATGGATGCCGCCCGCGATCCTGGATCCGGCACCCTGGTCGAGAGCTTCGTCTTTTGGGCGCAGTATGGGTTCTCTGGTGGGGCCGAGCAGGAAGCTCTCGCCCACTTCCGGCACGGCAGCATGGCGGCCGGCGCCTTCTGCGACGGCCATGCGTCGGAGGTGCACCCGGACGCCATCGCCGACCGCACCCTGCGCCTCGGCTGGCCCGCCCGCGAACAGTGCCGCCGGAAATAGGGCATGGAAGAACGTCCTCCGCCCGAACCGGAACCTGGCGTCGCCCCCCCCTCTCCGCCCGACGGCAAGAGGGACGGCGCATCGCCCCCGGCAGTCTCGACGACCGACGATGCGACCCCTCCCCGTCCCCCGGCCGACGCCGGGATCTGGCCCTTTCAGGCCTTGGCCGCCGCCAGTTGCGGCTACCTTCTCGCAGGGTGGCTCCGGAGCCATGCGGACGACCTTGACGGCATCGCCGAGATTGCCATGGCCACGCTGCCCCATCAGCTCCTCATGCTGGGCGGCGTGATCCTGGTGGCGGCAAGTCCGACGGCGGACTTCAGCGGTCGCCTGCAGCTCCGGCTCCGTCGGCGCCTCGATCCGCTCCTCGGTGCCGGGGCGGCCATCGTCCAGTTCCCCGCCCTGCTGCTCGTCGCCTTCATCGCCCTGGCCATCGACCGCTTCCTCGGCGGCCATGGCGGCGAGCCGTCGATCCTCCCGATGATCAAGGACGCCACCCCCGGCGGCCTCCTCCTGATCGCCGTCGCCGCCCTCACTCTTGCCCCGCTCGCCGAGGAACTGGTCTTCCGACGCATCCTGTTCGCCTGCTGCCGACGGTTCCTGGGGTTCGCCCCGGCGATGGTCCTGACCGCCGCCATCTTCGCGGCCTTCCATCTCAGCCTCGTCCAGTGGGTGCCCCTGTTCCTCCTCGGCCTGGCCCTGCAGGCCGCCGTCCAGCTCTCCGGATCAGTGTGGCCCGCCGTCGCCATGCATGCCGTCCACAACGCCCTCGCCATCGCCATCCTCTTCGTCCAGGCGGAGTGACCGACGCGCGCCCGCCCGCCTATCCCCGCTGCGCCTGCTTGCGCTCGCGGTGAAGGCGCATGGAGCAGAACTGCGGGCCGCACATGGTGCAGTAGGGGGTATGGGCCTCGTCGGCGGACGTGGCGGCGGCGACCAAGGCTTCCCGCCGGGCCAGGGCGGCGGTGCGAATCTCGCGGGCCCGCTCCGGGTCGAGCGCCAAGGAGAACTGGCGATCCCAGTCGAAGTCGGCGCGGGCGCGGCTGATGGCATCGTCGCGCTCGCGGGCCCGCGGCCGCTTGCGGGCGATGTCGGCGGCATGGGCGGCGATCTTGAAGGCGACGACCCCGGTGCGGACATCCTCGACGGTTGGCAAGCCAAGGTGTTCAGCGGGAGTGACATAGCACAGCATAGCCGCGCCCTGCCAGGCCCCGATGGCGCCACCGATGGCGCTGGTCAGGTGGTCGTATCCAGGGGCGCAGTCGGCGACAACCGGGCCGAGGATGTAGAATGGGGCGCCATCGCACAGGTCGACCTCGCGCTGCATGTTCATCGCGATCTCGTCGATGGGAATATGACCCGGGCCCTCGACCATCACCTGCACGCCGGCGGCACGGCAGCGCTGCACCAGTTCGCCAAGCACGGCAAGCTCGCCGAACTGGGCTGCATCGCTGGCATCGGCCAGACAGCCGGGACGCAGACCGTCGCCCAGCGACAGGGTCACGTCATGCTTCGCGCAGATCGCGAGGATGTCGTCAAATCGTTCATAGAAAGGGTTTTCTCGCTGATGCTTCGACATCCAGGTCGCCAGGATCGAGCCGCCGCGGCTGACGATCCCCAGGGTGCGCCGGTCGGCCAGCGGCAGGTGGGCCCGCAGCAGCCCGGCATGGACGGTCATGAAATCCACCCCCTCCGCCGCCTGCCCGGCGATGACCTCGAGGATCAGCTCCGGGGTCAGGGCATCCGCCTCGCCGCAGCGCGCCACCGCCTCGTACACGGGCACGGTGCCGAGCGGGGCCGGACATGCCGCCAGGATCGACTTGCGAATTTCGCACAGGTTCCCGCCGGTGCTCAGGTCCATCATCGCGTCGGCGCCGTAGCGCAGCGCCACCCGCAACTTCTCCATCTCCTCCGAAAGACAACTGCTCAGCGGCGAATTGCCGATGTTGGCGTTGATCTTGGTGCTCAGGTCCGTGCCGATGCCGACCGGCGCGAGGTTCGCATGGCCGGGATTGGCGGGAATCACGATCCGGCCGGCCGCCACCCCGTCGCGGATGAACTCCGGAGACAGGTGCTCGCTGGCTGCGACCCGCCGCATCTCCGGCGTGACCTCCCCGGCCTGCGCCCGGGTCATCTGGGTGTGGACCTCCATCAAGCGCTCCTGCTTATGGCATTGCTGATATGGCAAACTCGATAAGGTAGGCCATGGAGCATGATTCGCAAGCCATGTGAGGCTTTTCAGTGCTCCTCCGGGGCATGCCCGGCAATAAGGAAATGGCATGGTGGATTCGCCATGAAGCCGAGCGGGAGCTCGGCGCTGGAGCTTGGCACAAATCAGCGTTTCCTGCTGGCGATTTGATCGCGACATGTTCCACGCAG
>CAZBDL010000118.1:0-5326 GCA_964490525.1 uncultured Victivallales bacterium
CGGTGGTGGCGGAGGGCCTGCGGGCCGCGTACCTGACGGAGATCCTGCGCAACCCGATCTACCGCGAGGGACTGCTGAACTCCTTCGCGATCGCCGGGACGACGACCCTCCTGGTGCTGCTCATGGCCGTGCCCCTGGCCCTCCTCCACCACCGCTTCGACTTCCTCGGCAAGTCCCTGGCCACCCCCCTGCTCCTCCTGCCCATGGTCCTGCCCCCGTTCGTCGGCGCCCTCGGCTTCCTCCAGGTCTTCGGACGCTTCGGGGCCGCCAATGCCCTGCTCGCGGCCCTCGGCCTGGCCGCGCCCGGCGCGGGCCCCGACTGGCTCGGCGGCGGCGGACGCTTCTGGGCCGTCTGCGTCGTCGAGGCCCTCCACCTCTATCCGATCCTCTATCTCAACGTGCTCGCGGCCCTGGCCAATGTCGACCCCGGCCTCGAGGAGGCCGCCGCCAACCTCGGCTGCGGACGGCTCCGGCGCTTCCTCTCCGTCACCCTGCCGATGATCCGGCCCGGCCTCTTCGCCGGCACCAGCATCGTCCTCGTCTGGAGCTTCACCGAACTGGGCGCGCCCCTGATGCTCGGCTACAACCGCGTCACCACCGTGCAGATCTTCAACGGCATCACCGAGCTGGAGACCAACCCCCTCCCCTATGCCCTGGTGGTGGTCATGCTGGCGGTCGCCTGCGGCCTCTACGCCGTCAGCCGCCTGCTCCTCGGGCGCAACCCCGAGACCGCCCCCACCAAGGGCATGACCGCCCCCGCCACGGTGCGGCTCGCCGGGGCCGCGCGCCTCCTGCCGCTGCTCCCGTTCCTGCTCGTCACCGCCCTCGCCGTCCTGCCCCACCTCGGCATGACCCTGCTGGCGTTCGCCGGCGACTGGCACGGCACCATCCTGCCGCAGAACCCGACCCTGGAGCACTTCCGCAACGCCCTGTCGCATTCCCTGGTCGTGCCGAGCATCCTCAACAGCCTGCGCTACTCCCTGATCGCGATGGTCCTCGGCGTCGCCGTCGGCCTCGCCATCGCCCTGCTCACCGTCCGCTGGCGCCCCCCGGGATGGCAGGCCTTCGACCTGCTCGCCATGATGCCCCTGGCCATCCCCGGCATCGTCATGGCCTTCGGCTACCTGAGCATGGCCACCCGCCACGAATGGCTGCGCGCCCTCCTCGACCCGGTCCGCAACCCCACCGCCCTGCTGGTGGTCGCCTACGCCATGCGCCGCCTCCCCTATGTCACCCGCGCCGCCGCCGCCGGCCTCCAGCAGACCCCCGTCGAACTGGAGACCGCCGCCCGCAACCTCGGCGCCGGACCCTGGACCACCCTCCGCCGCATCACCGTCCCCCTCGTCGCCGCCAACCTCGTCATCGGCGCCCTCTTCGCCTTCAGCTTCTCCATGCTCGAGGTCTCCGACTCCCTCATCCTCGCCCAACGCGTCGAACACTTCCCGATCACCCGCGCCATCTTCGAGCTTTCCCAGATCCTCGGCGCCGGACCCGCCACCGCCTGCGCCTTCGGCGTCTGGGCCATGGCCTTCCTCGCCGCCACCCTCGGCGTCGCCGCCATCCTCATGGGTCGAAACCTCGGCTCCCTCTTCCGCCTCTAACCAGAACGATGTCATCGACTACGCCGGCCCCGACCGCGTCACCACTGCGCAAGCTGGCGTGCGGCCCGGACCGCGAGCACTTCCGTCAATGACACCAGGCCGCCTTGGGCACGATGAGCGAGCGCCGGACGGAGCTCAGGCGCGAACCGTGGTGGGGCAGGGCCAGGATCGTCGGCGACCGCCAGTTTGTCGCCCGCCTGATTGACAAGCGGCAAGCCAAGGATATCGTTGAGCTGGAGGATGGCACCTGCACATGGGCTTAAAATGAGGTGGAAGAAGCCATGCCGACGGGGGGCGGGAATAGGGATATGTCTCGCCCTTCAGGGCTCATGATTTCAATGGCGTGATTCCCGGGGCGTTGCCCTGGGCTGGTATGTTACGCCCTTTCATGGCTACCGATCACCGATTACTGATCACCTCTATATTTGCCCCCCTGGGGTCGACATAGGTGGTCGATATAGGTTGGGCATGGCGGTGGCGATGGCCGGAGGAACGCGACGATGGACAGCTTGGCGGCGATGCGCTGGCGGCGCCGGTGGGGGCTGGCGATGGCCCTGATGCTGCTGACGGGCCTGGTGGCCTACAGCGTGTTGCGACCGGATCCGGAGGAAAGGGAGTTGCAGCGCCTGCGTGGCGTCATTTTGATGGACGGTCCGCGTGACGAGTCAGCCCGGCGCGAATTGCGCGAGGCGATGGCCCGGCTGAGCCCCGAGACCCAGAAGAAGCTGATCCGCGAGGTGATGCGGGAGCAACTGCACCGCGCCCGCGAGGAGACCAAGGATTGGACGGGCGAGCAGAAGGCGGCGCGGGTCGAGGAGCTGATCCTGGACGTCCGCAGGAACTTCGCCAAGCTCACCGGCGACCAGCGGGAGGATATCCGCCGAAACTTCCAGTCCGACGAGGGCAAGGAACGGCTGCGCGATTCGCTCGATTTCTACTACCAGGAGTTCACCGCCGACGAGCGGAAGAACCTCGACCCCTTGGTCGGCGAGTTCCTCGCGCATCTCGACGCCCTGTGATCCCCGACGGCGGAAGGCAGGAAGACATCATGGTTCCAGTTCCCAATTTTCAATCCCAAATTTTCAACTATGGGCCGGAATCCAAAGACCGTTCCGCGAACCTCTTTTGTTCGCCTGCGGGAGCGGCCTCCTGCATTCACGGGAGTTTCCGCGCCGCCCGCCGAATGCCATGGCGAAGCCCATTTCGATCAAGGTTCACCCTGATCGAGCTGCTGGTGGTGATCGGCATCCTCGCCCTGCTGATGGGGCTGCTCTTCCCGGCGCTCGGCAAGATCCAGGCAAGGGCACGCAAAACGTCTTGCCTCAACAACTTGCGGCAACTTGGCATCGCCGTCAACGCCTACACCGCCAACAGCCGCGGCTTCCTGCCGACATGCCAGCGCGTGACCACCGACCCGGACGATCCGGAAGGGGTGTTCAATGCCCTGGAGGTCGCCTCGGCCACGGTCTTCCGGTGTCCGGCCGACACGGATCCGGACGCTTCCGGCAAGGCCTTCCACCAGCAGTACCACACCAGCTACGAGTGGAACGCCTGGCTGAGCGGCATGCTGATCGACAAGTCGGACCTGACCGTGCAGGAGGTGACGATCACCATGCCGCTGCTGGGCGACGGCGCCGACTTCCACGACCGGCTCGGACGCAACTACCTGTATGTCGACGGCCGGGTGTCCCCCTCGCTGGAGATGCTGATCCGATGAACGACGCCCCAGCCATCCACATCCGCAGCTTGACCAAGCGCTACGGCCGGACCACGGCGGTGGACGGCCTTGACCTGGAGGTGCGCCGGGGGACGGTCTTCGGCTTTCTCGGGCCGAACGGGGCGGGCAAGACGACGGTGATCAAGGTGTTGCTGGGCCTGGTCGTGCCGCAGGCCGGCCAGGTCCGCATCTTCGGCGAGGACCTGTTCCGGCATCGGCGGCGGCTGATGGGGCGGGTCGGCGCGGTGGTCGAGTCGCCGGCGCTGTTCGACTACCTGACCGCCGTCGAGAACCTGCTCTACCTGGCCCGGCTTTCCGGCCCGATCTCCCGCGCGGACATCGACGAGGCCCTCCAGACCGTCGGCCTGGCCTCGGTCGCCCACCGCCCGGTGAAGACCTTCTCCTATGGCATGAGGCAACGGCTGGGGATCGCCCAGGCGCTGTTGCCGCGCAGCGACCTGATCTTCCTTGACGAGCCCACCAACGGGCTCGATCCCCATGGCATCAAGGGCGTACGCCAGCTCATCCGCCGGCTGTGCCGCGAGCGGGGCATCACCGTGTTCCTGTCCAGCCATTGGCTGACGGAGGTCGAGCAGGTCTGCGACCGCGTGGCCATCATCGACCGCGGCGTGAAGGTCTGCGAGGACGAGGTCGCCGACCTCATCCGCCGTCGGGAAAAGATTGCGGTGCGGACCTCCGCCCCCGAACGGTTCCGCGAGCTCTGCACGCGGGAACGGCTGGAGCTCGTCGAGCAGGGCATGGACGGCGAGATTGACACCTTCCTGATTTCGGGGCGGGAGGAGCAGATCCCGGAATTGATCGAAACGCTGTGCCGCGCCGGCATCCCGCTCCTGGGCGTCGGGCGGCACCGTCAAACCTTGGAGGAGATCTTTGTTGAGCTCACCGGGAAAACTCAGGCAGACGCTGCTGCTGATCGATTTTGAGGTCCGGAAGCTGTTCCGCCAGAAATACGCCTACATCGGCGTGGCGGTCATCCTGCTGCTGACCGTGCTGTGCTCGATCGGGGTCTATCTGCATCGGACCCGGGCAGAGGCGAAGGGACGCGACTTCGAGGGACGGATGATCGCCGAGCTGATCAACGCCGTCACCTTCGCCGAGACCTTGCTGCTGCCCGGCGTCTACATGCTCCTGCCGATGGTGGTGGCGATCTTCGCGGCCGGCAGCCTGGCCGGCGAAATCCAGTCCGGGCTGGTGCGGACGGTGGCCGTGCGTCCGGTCTCGCGCTGGATGATCCTGGTTGCCAAGCTGACCGCCCTGAGCGTCTACTCGTACTTCCTGCTGCTGGCGCTGCTGCTGGTCAGCCTGGGCCTGGGCACGGCGCTGTTCGGGTTCTCCGGGGACGTCATCACCGCCGATCCGCAACTGTGGGGCAGCCCGAAGGCGTTGTTCATCATGTCCGGCGACATCGCCTGGCAGCGCATGCTGCTGTCCTATTTCTTCGCGGGCTACTCGATGATCTCGATCTGCGCCTTGGCCCTGATGTTTTCCGCCATGCTCAAGCGCGCCACGATCGCGGCGGTCGTTCCCTTGGGCGTCTACTACACGAGCCACATCCTCGGCTGGCTGCCGTTGCTCGAGAGCATCCAGCGCTTCCTGCCGACCCGCTACCTGATGGTCTGGAAATACTTCCTGGCGCCGGAAATCCCCTGGGGGACCATCCTTCACGACGGCGCGATGCTGACCGTCTATACAGTCGCCTATCTGCTGGTGGCGGGGTTTGCCTTCGCCAACACCGACCTGTAGCGGCCAGGGCCGGGGCCGACACGCGGGGGGGGCCGCCTGGCGAAGGGCCATGCCATCGTCTTGCCGCCGGGAAAAAACGCTCAGCGTTCAACTGTCACCACTCAACGTCCCAGGGGGAAACGAGTCCGTTGGGCGTGCGGGGAGGTCAGGGTTCAGCGTTCAGGGTTCAGGGTTGGCGGTCGGGAGTCGGGGGATTGGGGGCGGGGGTTTTGCGGCGGGCGTCGTAGGCCTTGAGCATGGCGCG
>CAZBDL010000118.1:5356-8963 GCA_964490525.1 uncultured Victivallales bacterium
ATGGGTTCGGCCTCGGGCATCTTCGGATCGAGCTCGAGGGCGCGGCGGAGGTGGACGACGCCATCGTCGACGCGACCGAGGTACTGGACGTAGAGCATGCCGAGGTTCTTGTGGGCGAGGACGGCCTTGGGGTCGAGGGCGATGGCCCGGGCAAAATGCTTGGCGGCCTCGGCATGGGCCTTGCGGCGGAAGGCGGTGAGGCCAAGGTTGTTCCAGGCGAGGGCGTTGTTCGGGTCGGCATCGGCGGCGGCGCGGAAACTGGCGTCGGCCGCGTCGACCTCGCCCCGCTTCAGCTCGATGCAACCGAGGTTGTTGTGGGCGAGGGAGAAGTCGGGCTTGATGGCGATGACCTCGCGGTAGGCGCGGATGGCGTTCTCGTCGTCGCCCGCATTGCCGTAGGCGAGCCCGAGGTTGTACCAGGCGTTGAGGTAGTGGGGATAGGCGACGAGGACGCCTTCGAGGGCCTCGATGGCCTCGGGGGAGCGCCGGGACTCGGCGAGGGCGCGGCCGACATAGAACTGGGTCTTGAGGCGCCAGGGGTCATGGCGCAGGGCCTCGCGCCCGAACTGGACGACCAGGTCCCAGCGCCGGGCGGCGTCGGCGCTGATGACCAGGCGATGGAGGCGGTCCGCCTTCAGGAAATGGCTCGCCCAGAAGAGGTAGCCCGCGAGGACGGCGGCGGTCAGCAGGGCCCCGGCGGCGGCCAGGCCACGGGGCACCCGCAGGGTGCGCAACGGCTGGCCGGCGCCGGCGGCGACAACGGCGAGGAGGATGGCCATGGCCAAGGGGGGGCCCGCCCGGTAGAGGGGGAAGCTGAAGAAGGCGACGACCATGAAGCCGGCGGCGGAGGCCGGGATGGCCCAGGTCAGGGACGGCCAGTCCGGGATGATCCGGGCGACGTTCGCACGGAACTCGCGGGCGGCAGCCGCGAGCAAGGCGAGCAGGAGGAGGAAGCCGACGACACCGGTCTCGGCCCAGAGCTGGAGGAAGTCGTTGTGGACATGGGCGAGCTGGCGCTTTTCGTCGAAGGTCTTGACGACGACGCCGCGGCGATGGAACATCGGGTAGCGGACCTTGTGGTTGCCGAGGCCGACCCCGAGGAGCCAATGGTCGTGGATCATCGCCAAGGTGTTGCGCCAGGTGCGGATGCGCCAGACGACGCTCGACTCGCGGCCCTGCCCGGGGGCGGGATTCTGAACCTGCTCGATGACCTGTCCAACGGGGATCCGGGCCCGGATGGAAATCACCTTGCGCACCTCCGGCGTGAACAGGGCGGCGGCGACGGCGACGAGGGCGGCGGCGGCGACCCAGGCGATCCGCCGCGGCAAGTCCGGCCCGCGTCCGCGCCAGCACCGCCAGAGGAGGAATCCGGCCCAGAGGACACCCTGGAGGGCGGCGCTCATCCAGCCGGCCCGGCAGCCGGTGGCGGCGATGAAGAAGAGGCTGACCATGACGGCGGCGGCGGCCAGCAGGCGCTGCCCCAGGCGCGGCGCGTCGAGGGCCCAACCGACGGCTAGGGACAGGGTCAGCACCACGAAGTCGACGGCCATGTTGCGGTTGGCGAAGGTGGAGGAGGGCGGCTGCACCTGCTCGACGGGCGACCATCCGGTCAGCTGCTGGATGGTTCCGAGCAGAGCCGCGAGAGCACCGGAAATGCCAATCGCCAGCAGCATGGCGCGTCGCCAGGAAGGTTCGCGCAGGACGACAGCGCCGATCGCCACGATGGGCAGGGCGGGCAGCCAGCGCAGCAGGTACCAGTAGCCTTCGTAGCGGTTGGGGGCATAGGCCAGGGCCACGCCACACCAAGCCAGCCAAGCGGCCAGCGTCAGGAGAAGCGGGGAAGGACGGACCGTCAAGGTGCCGCTGCGGACGGCGCCGCCAAGCCAGGCCAGCACCATGAGCAACGCGCCGACCTGAATGAGCATGCCCTTGGGAACATCGGCAAAGTCGTACAGCCGGGGGATCCAAACCAGCGGGCCGATCAGGGCGATGCCCGCCATCAACCAGGCCAAGGGCGGCATGGGAGGAGAGGCGGGACTCCCCCCCTCCCCGCGCCACGCCGCCAGTTCGGCCCCGACCTCGGCCTCGGGCACCGCCAGCTCGCGGGCAATCTCCAAGGCCGAACGCCGTCCCGCCAGGGAACGGATCTGCTTGCGCTTGCGGTTCGACAACGGCATGGGAGGATGATTCCGGTCGGCAGGCGGGACGATGCCCTGGCCAAGGGCCAAACCATACACGGCCTGTCCCTGGTTCGCCAGCCGCTTGGCAACTCGTCCGCAGGGGAGCATAGTATGGGCTGCCCGGACGGGAGGCGAAGGCGCCCCGGGGGCAGCTGGACAGCACACGTGAAGGAGCCGAGGATGAAGACGACCTTCGGGGCGATGCCCGACAGCCAGGGGAACTTTGGCGAATACGGCGGGCAGCACATTCCGCCGGAGCTGAAGCGGATCATGGACGAGATCACGGCGGCCTACCTGGAGATCCGGGAGAAGCCGTCATTCCGCCAGGAGCTGGAGGATCTCTACCGGCACTACGTGGGGCGTCCGAGCCCCCTCTACCATGCCCGGCGGCTCTCGGCGCGCGGCGACGGCGCGGCGATCTACCTGAAGCGCGAGGACCTGAACCACACGGGAGCGCACAAGATCAACCACTGCCTGGGCGAGGCCTTGCTGGCCAAGCACATGGGCAAGACCAAGGTGCTGGCGGAGACGGGGGCGGGGCAGCATGGGGTGGCGCTGGCCACGGCCTGCGCCCTGGTCGGCATCCCCTGTGAGATCCACATGGGGGAGGTGGACATCCGCAAGGAGCACCCGAACGTCACCAAGATGAAGATCCTCGGCGCGACCCTGGTGCCGGTCAGCCGCGGCACGGCGACGCTGAAGGACGCGGTGGACAGCGCCTTCGAGGAGTATGTGCGCGACCCGGAGCATTTCCTGTATGCGATCGGCTCGGTGGTCGGGCCCCATCCCTTCCCGATGATGGTGCGGGACTTCCAGGCGATCGTCGGGCGGGAGGCCCGCGAGCAGTGCCTGGCGCAGACGGGGCGGCTGCCCGACGTCGCCACGGCCTGCGTCGGCGGCGGCAGCAACGCCATCGGCCTGTTCACCGCGTTCCTGCAGGACGAGGGCGTGCGCCTGGTCGGGGTCGAGCCGGCCGGACGGGGGCTCGACACGCCGGACCACGCCGCCACCCTCTCGCGCGGCGCGAAGGGGATCCTCCACGGCTTCCGCTGCTACCTGCTCCAGGACGCGGCGGGCGAGCCCCTGCCGGTGTATTCGATCGCCTCCGGCCTGGACTATCCCGGGGTCGGCCCGCAGCACTGCCTGCTCAAGGACCTGGGGCGGGTCGACTACGTCAGCGTCGACGACCGCGAATGCCTCGAGGCCTTCATCACCCTGTCGCGCACCGAGGGGATCATTCCGGCGCTGGAGAGCGCCCATGCCGTGGCCTGGACGATGAAGGAGGCGCCGAGGATGGCTCCCGGGACGATCATCCTGGTCAATCTCAGCGGGCGCGGCGACAAGGATGCGGACTTCGTCGCGGAGCGCCTCGGGCTGTGACAATGCGGCATCCGGCGCTATAGTGGCGCAAGGCGTCCCCACCCGGA
>CAZBDL010000119.1:0-8832 GCA_964490525.1 uncultured Victivallales bacterium
GTCCTCAGTCCCGAGCGGTCCAGCGCCTCGGGACGGTCCTCGTCCTCGAAATCCCTGATGAATAATCGAGGACGACGACGAGGACGAGCACGAGGACGATTTGCAAACACGCCACCAAATTTACGAACAAGACCACTTAGTGCCATTGGGATTCGCCATGGCACGGCCCAGCGCAAGCAGTTGGAGGACACGATGGCTGGCACCGATAACCCATCCCCCGGCTGGACGGTCCTGCCGGTGGGCTTTCTCGAAGTCAACTGCCACCTCATCCCCTCGGTGGCGGACGGGTGCCTTTACCTTGTCGATCCCGGGGCGCAACCGGCGCGGATCGTGGCGGCGGCACGGGCCTTCGCCCTGCCGGAATGCCGCATCCTTCTCACCCATGCCCATGTCGACCACCTCAGCGCGATTCCCGAGGTGATGGCGGAGCTGGGCGTGCGGCACGTGCATCTGCATCCCGACGACCTGCGGCTGTACCGCAGCCCGGCCAACGAGCTGCCGCCGATCTATCCGGCGCGGACCGACCTGCCGGAGACCGAACCCTACCCGGAGGGAAGTGAGTTCCAGGTGCTGCCGACGCCGGGGCACAGCCGCGGCTGCGTCTGCCTGCACTTTCCCCGGCTCAAGGCGGTGTTCACGGGCGACACCCTGTTCCGGGACAGCGTCGGGCGCACCGACCTGCCCGGCGGCGACCCCGCGGCCCTGATGCGCTCCCTTCGCGATGTCGTCCTGACGCTGCCCGACGACACCGCCGTCCTGCCCGGCCACGGCCCCGCCACCACCATCGGGCGCGAACGAGCGACCAACCCCTTCCTGCACAACGCCTGCTGATGGTCTTCCTGACCCCGGTCCGCGCTGGTTTGCTTCATTGCGGCGGGAAGGTCTTGAGTACGGATTTCAGGGTCTGGTCGCAGAAGCCGCATTGGTGGCATTGGCTGTCGCACTGCGAGGTTTGCGCAGCCCAGTTTTCGGGGAATGCGGAGTTCTCGACATAGTGCGGGGCGAAGGCCTCGGCCAGACATGGCTCGGTGAGGTTGAGCAGGTTGCCGGCGAATGTTCCGGACGTGTAGGCGCCAATGACCATTCGGGGATGAGAATGCTGGCGGGTGGCGAGCTTGATGACATCGGCAAAAGGTGAGTAGAGCGCGATGTCCTCCGGGCGGATCCAGGTGCTCTTGAGGAATTCGGCCAGGTTGGCCCGGTCGGCGTACAGCCTCCAGCAGGCGTGCGGATTCCATTGCGGGAGGTCACCGTGCCGGCCGCCGGTCTTGGCGTTGTGCGCGACGGCATTGTCGTGGAACGTCTGCCCCGGGCAGAAGCGCAGGCAGCCGCTGTTGGCCAGGATGCTCAGCCGCTTGCCGTTTTCCGAACACCACCGCTTGAGGCCGCGAAGGCAGGCGATGTTCCGCTGCACATCGCGTTGCACGCAGAATCCGTCGAACAACGGCGCCGCGTAGCGCATCGCCTGCACGGTGCCGATCCTCATGTTGACCGAGGCCCGCGTCTCGGTGTCCGGGAAGTTCCTCTTGACCACGTGGGCGATGGCGGGAGAGGTGGTGGTCACCACCTCCGGGATGCCGCAGACCGAGTCGAGATGCCTCATGATCGCGACCACGTTGTCCGCGAGCTGGCCGCTGTTGGCGATATTGCCGTAGCAGCTGGCATTGAAGAGCAGGTCGAGCCTGACCCCGAGGCGGCGCATCTCGCGGAGGTCGTCCTCGAGGACATCCTGACTTTCCGGGCTGAGCGCACGTCTGCCTGACGGGGTCTCCGGCCAGGCGAAATAGACCTCGTCGATGTGGTCGCGGTAGTCGGCGACGATCTTCGGGAAGGAGCCGCCTGTCTCAGGCTGCTGGTATCCTACGGCAAACTTCATGTTGCCCTGCCTTTGGCGGATGGGTCGATCCTCGCACCGGGCATGTCCCCGCCGGCCCGTGGCGCTCAGTCCACATCGTCCTTGCCACCGCCCGGGCGGCTCACGCCGATGATGCTGTCGCCAGGCATGGCCACGTCGGCAGGGTACTCCGGCGGGGTGTCCCAGTCCACTTTCCATTCCGGCCGGCGGCGGAACGGGTCGCGGAACTTGTTGCGCAGGACGCCGCGCTTCTCGAGCTGGATCATGCAGGCGCGGGTGCAGCCGCGCGCCCCGCCGACCGCCTGGCCGGAGTTGTATAGGTTCGGGGGCTTCCTGAAGAACGGGCTCCACCAGCCAGGCTTGGTGGTCTTGTTCATGTACTGCTGGTCCTCCGGCAATTCGCCGCCGGTCTCCACGGCGCCGCGGAAGCCTTGGTCGCATTTTTCGCAATCAATCTGAGCGAACTCCACCTCCTTGCCCGCAAGCGTCAGCTTCACCGTCTTGTCCTTGCTGATCGCCCCGGTCGGGCAGTCGCGGACGCAGGCCATGCAGCGGTTGCACAATGGCGGGCCGTCGTAGATCGGGTCAGGCTCGAGCTCGAGGTCGGTGAGGATCACGCCAACGCGGTTGCGCGGACCGAACTCGGGGGTCATCAGCATCATGCTGTAGCCGATCTCGCCGAGGCCGCAGAGGTAGGCGGCGATCCGGAGGTGGATCATCACATCCGGCGAGGCGCGTCCGGGGGCCACGGGACGGCTCCAGCGGTCCTTCAGCCGCCCCCCGCCCATCGCTCCGGTGTAGTTCCCGTCTATCGCCCGCCAATCGCTCTGGTGCCCCATCGGCACCGCTTCGTAGCCCTGGTCCTCGATCAGCTTGCTGAGGTTGATCACCGTCATGGGCATGTAGAGATAGGTGATTCCGCCATATCCCATTGCCGAGTAGTTGCTGAAGAAGGTCCCTTCCTCGACGCCCCTCATGCTGCCGCGGTTCACCCGGAAGGCCATGGCGATGATGCTCTTGCACTCGGGCATGATCTGCTTCGGGTCCATCTGGGTCGGGGCGTTGCTCCAGCGTGCGATGTTGCCGATGCCCACCACATCCGCACCGTAGGCCAAGACCTGCCGCTTGACGATCTCGGCGGCCTTCACCGGGTCTCCGGTCAGGTCGTCCCTGCTGAAATCTCGACTCATCACGGCCATGGTCTCTTCTCCTTTGTTTGATCCACAGCGCGGATCATGCCGCGCCATGGTCGTCGGCAATCTGGCGGGCGGCCGCCATCAACTAGGAACAGATCCTGCGCTTCAGCGTGTCCGTCATCGTGAACTCGAGACTGAGGCCCAGCGCGAAGTTCCCGCCGACCGGGGCGGCAAAACGCCATGCCCCTCCGTCGGTCACGGTGGCCACGCCTGAACGGCGCGTCTCGAGGATCGCCTTCCGGAAATCCTCCCGGCTCCCCGGGAAGGAACGTCCGGACTCCTCGAACATTCCCGCGGAGCCCAGCGCCGCGCGGAACATGTCGTTGAACGCCTGGAAGCACAGCCCCGTCGCCGAGGCGAAGGCACCCAGCGTCATGCCCACCGGACGTCTGACCACGCCCGGGGAATCCCCGGAGATCCTCAGGCGGCACACGATCTCACCGCCGACCAGCTCGGACAAGGTGACCGTGCCCCCCGGGAACAGCGCGGACAGGCTCTTCAGGGCCGCTTCCCCCCGCTCGAACACCCCGCGGCTGAAGCGCGACTGGACGATCTCCTCGAAGACCGGCCCGAGGCAGTACCCGCCGCTAGGATCCTTCTCGACATAGCCCCGCGACCGCAAGGTCCGGATCAGGTTGTGCGCCGTCGTCCTCTTCAGGCCGACACGCTCGGAAAGCTCACCCAGGCCCAAACCATGATCGCTGCGCATCAACACCTCGACGATGTCCAGCGCCCGGCACAACGACTGAACCATGCCTGATCCGGCCATAATTCCATGCCTTGTATGTCCATCAATGATAGATATACATCCATCATTAACCGAAATTATCGCAAGAACTCGGCTTTGTCAAGCGGCACTCGGGAAAAAGACGGCATGAATTTTCGCTGGCACCGGCCGTCTGGGCAAGCGCCTTTATCCGAGGCGGATCTCCAGGGATTCGCCAGGCTTGACGCGGGGCGGCTCGGGGAATTCGAGGCGGAGGGCGTCCTTGGTGCGGGTGGCGCGGAACGCCTCCGGCGGCAGGGGGCGTCCGCCGAGGCGCACGGTCACCGACGCCTTGCCGGGGGAGCGAACTTCGCAGGTCACGGCGCGGGGCGCGAAGGTGCCGCTGGCGACCTCGATGGCGAGCGTCTCGCGGCGCTTGCCGAGACGGCGGCGGAAATGCCCGTAGCCGCCGTCGAACACGAAGAAGAGGCGGATGTCCTTGCCCGGCAGGACGGGGGCGAAGCGGTAGTCGCCGTGGCGCACGGCGTAGCCGAGCAGGGCGTTGACGATCGACCAGGCGGACATGGCGCGGAAGTAGTGTCCGCCGAATTCCTGGTGGTCGAAGTACAGGCCGTTGCGGCGGTAGCGGTCGTCGACGTTGCGGATGACCGTCAGGCCTTCCTCGACCAGGCCCTCGTAGAGGCAGAAGGCGGCGAACTCGAGCTCGACGCCGGTCCAGCAGGTGTTGGCCTGGTCAACCCAGATGTCCTGGTGGATCGGGTGGAAGAACCGGTCCCTGGGCCACTGGCAGTTGCGTAGGCCTTGCCAGGGGCGGTAGTTGAGCTTGAGGATGTTCTTGAGGGCGGTGCGGACCTTGCGCGGGTCGTAAAGGTGGCCGAAGCCGACGAGATGGGCGGCCCACTGGCTGATGAGCTGGTCGGAAAGGCAGCCCTCGTCGACCAGGCCGTTTGCACCACCCTCATCGTTGCACAGGCGGAAGTACCGCCCGTTCCAGAGCCGTTCCTGGAAGATCCGGCGTCCGCTCTCGAAGAGGTCGGAGTAGCGCCGGGCATCGTCGTCCAGGCCGAGGATGGCAGCGGCTTCGGCCAGGGCCCTGAAGGCGAGGACGTACTGGCCGGCGACGAAGGAGGCGACGCCGAACATCGGGAAGTTGTCGTAGCTGCACATGACCCCGGCCATGTCGGGCAGGCCGTCCTGGTTGGGGTCGCGCTCACGCAGGGCGTAGTCGACGGCGGCCTTGGCCGAGGGGTAGAGCTCGCGGAGATAGGCCTCGTCGCCGCTCCACAGGCCGTCGCGCAGGCTCATGTAGGCGTGCTGGGCGGGCAGGTCGAGGCGGACCGAATTGCCTTCGCGCTCGTTCATCTCGCCGAAGTTGCAGGGGAGGGAGTGGGCGACCGAGCCGTTCGGGTTCTGGAAGCGGGCATAGTCGCGGTTGACCTGGCGGGAAAGGTTCGGGAAGAGGGCGGCATAGAGGACGCCGCCGTACATCGCCACGTCGGTGGTCGAGAGGCCGGCGAATGAGCGCGTGGGGGCGAGGCCCTCAATGATGCCGAAGTGTCCCTCGCGGGTGAACCAGCTCGAGGTGAGCATGGTGTTGAGGTGGGAATTGACCTGGTCGAGGACAAAGGCCGGGGCGTCGGAGCGGCGGAAGGCGTCGACGAAGGCCCGGGAGCGCGCGCGCAGGTCGTCGCGATGAGTGGCCAGGTAGGCGCCGACGGCGGCGCTGCCCGTCAAGAAGGTGTTGTGGAAGTGCCCCTCCAGGCGGGAGCCGGGCTTGCCCTCGGTGTCGCCGTCGGAATCCTGCAGGTCGCGGGCATACTGGTTGGGGAAATCCCAGGCCGCAATGAAGGTGTGCGCGAAGCGCTTGTCGGGGGCGAGCCGGCGCGTCACCGCCACCGTGCTCCAGCAGCGGTCGCTGTAGATCCGCTTCGCCCCGGTGGCCTGGTCGACCTTGTTGCGCCCGGCGACGTCGTTGACCTCCGGCAGCTCGTCCTCCGCCAGGAAGCGCTCGTAGTACGGGTGGGGATGCTCCCAGCCGAGGTAGCAGCGCGAGTCGGCGGCGAGGCTGGTCAGCCCCATCGAGCCGAAGGTGATGTGCTGCGGGTCGACATTGCCGACGGAATGGACGAACGAGCGGAAGCCGTCGCCGTCGACCGCCTCGGCGGTGTAGAAGCGCTCGGGCCGGTCGTAGGCGACGGCGTTGCGCAGGCAGGCGGCGAGGGTCACGGTCAGGGGCTTGCGGTCCTTGGCGACGACCGTGAAGTCGAAGCAGGCTCCCGGCAGGGCGGAGTTCCGCTCGTCGAAGGGGATGAACGGGCTCCAGGCCTCCAGCTCGACGGCGAAAGGCATGTCCTCGGCGGCGAAGCGCAGCCGGGCGAAGGGGAAGGTGGCCTCGTACTTGATCGTGTCGACGCCGGTCAGCCACGGGAAGATGTACTGGATCTCATGGCGCTCGAGCGAGCCGGCGCCGTGGCTCTCCTCGATCTGCAGCAGCTTCATGCGTGGCTCCTCGCCCCGGCGCTGCCACTTCGCCACGAAGAACAGCATCGAGTGCGGCGCGAAGTCGAGCACCGGGAAGAGCGGGCCCCAGCCCAGCGGGTTGTTGTTGAAGATGTTCCAGTTGGCGGTCGTGCCGTCCTGCCGCAGCTCGAACCAGCCCGCCCCAATGCCGCCCAGCGCCATGCCGCTGCGCGGCTTCTGGTCACGCCTCATGGTCACCGCATATGCCATCGCCCGTGCCCTTTCGTGCTTGCCTTCATGCCCTGCGCACCCATTCCCGTGCGACCCATAGCATAGCCCATTCCGGGTGGAAATGATAGCCGGGGCCGAGAGATACGGATTGACATTGCAGAATATTAAACTAGACTTAGTTTAGGAAATAAAGGGAACAGTCCATGATCATGGTGAACACGCACGAAGCGAAGAGCCGACTCTCGGAATTGCTCGCCAAGGTTGAGGGTGGCGCGGAACGGGTGACGATCTGCCGCCATGGCCGTCCGGTCGCTGAACTGGTGAAGCCGACCGTGCCGGCGGCAGCGAACCGGACGGTGATTCATGCCGACCTGTGCGTGCGCCTGACGGGCGATCCCTGTGCGCCGCTGGACGACGCCGCCTGGCCTGAGGAGCACCGCTGATGTCGCCCCGTTGCCTGCTCGACACCTGTGCGCTGATCTGGCTGTCCTCCGATCACGGGGCGCTTTCGCCGTCGGCCCGGAGGGTGCTTGAGGACGCCGGTGCGGCGTTGCATTTCTCCGCCATCTCGGCCCTTGAGCTGGAGCGGCTGAAGGCGGTGGGCCGGATGACGATGCGGTTTGACGTCGATGTCTGGCTGGCGACTTTGGCGGAGCGCTATCGCCTGGTGGAGATTCCCGTGGATGCGGCGATCGCGGCGGCGGCGGTGCGGCTTCCCCCGATCCACAAAGATCCCTGCGACCGCATCATCCTGGCGACCGCCCGCCTGCGCCGCCTGGCTGTCGTCACCGCCGACCGCGTCATCCCGACCTATCCGGACGTGCGGGTGATCTGGTAGGGACAGGACATGCTTTCCTGTAACGTCTCCATGGCCGCGGCCATGATGCGGGGATATGATCTGCACCCAAGGCTTGGCCGGGCACATGGTGACGGCCCGGCCGGATGGATCGCTGTCTTCCTTGTCGAATCCCCTGCAGGAGGAGCCTCCGATGAAGATTCCTGCCCCGCTGCCGACCGATGGCGACACCCGCTGGTTTGTCCATGACCGCTTCGGCATGTTCATCCATTGGGGCCTCTATGCGCTGCCCGCCCGCCACGAGTGGGTGCGGCACAACGAAAAGATTCCGACGGAAGCCTATGACGACAAGTACTTTGCGCGCTTCGATCCCGACCTCTACGATCCGGCCCTGTGGGCCAAGGCCGCCGCCGCCGCCGGCATGAAGTACTTCGTGGTCACCACCAAGCACCACGAGGGCTTCTGCTTGTGGGACAGCCAGTTCACCGACTACAAGGCGCCGAACACCCCGGCGGGGCGCGACCTGCTCCGGCCGATGGTCGAGGCCTTCCGCCAGGAGCGCCTGCGCACCGGGTTCTACTATTCGCTGATCGACTGGCACCATCCGGACTTCGTCATCGACCCCCACATCGGCCCCTATCGCGAACTGCCCGCTGAGGAACGCGCCCGCCTGAACGAGGGGCGGCGCCAGGCCCGCTACGCCGAATACATGCGCCAGCAGGTGCGCGAGCTGCTCACCGGGTACGGCCCGGTCGACATCCTCTGGTTCGACTTCAGCTATCCCAAGCCGGACGGCTCCGGCAAGGGCCGCGCTGACTGGGAGAGCGAGAAGCTCCTGGCCATGGTCCGGGAGCTGGCCCCGAAGGTCATCCTCGACGACCGCCTCGACCTGCCGACCGGCTGGGATGTCAAGACCCCGGAGCAGTTCAACCCCCGGGGCTGGGTCATGCATGAGGGTAAGCCGGTGGTCTGGGAGGCCTGCCAGACTTTCTCCGGCTCTTGGGGCTATCACCGCGACGAGATGACCTGGCGCAGCGTCGACGAGCTGATCCGCACCCTGGTCGACATGGTCGCGCGCGGCGGCAACCTCCTGCTCAATGTCGGCCCCACCGGCCGCGGCGAGATCGACCGGCGCGCCCTCGACCGGCTGGCCGGCATCGGCCAGTGGATGCGCCGCCACGGCCGCGCCATCCATGGCTGCACCCAGGCCCCCGACGAGTTCAAGGCCCCGGAGAACTGCCGCCTGACCTACAACCCGGACACCAACCGCCTCTACGTCCACGTCTACGCCTGGCCCTACAAGCAGCTCTGGCTGGAGGGCGAGGCCTACCGCGAGCGCGTCGCCTACGCCCAGCTGCTCAACGACGCCTCCGAGATTCCCTTCAAGGGCCTCGACGAATGGCAGGGCCACAAGGACCAGGAGGCCGGCCCCGTCCTCCCCCTCTCCCTGCCCGTCAACGCCCCCGACGGCATCCCGGTCCCCGTCATCGAGCTGTTCCTCAAGCCCTGACCCATGAGCCTCTTGCAAAACCCCGCCGCAACCCTCCGGGCGGCATCCGCTTGCGGC
>CAZBDL010000120.1:0-5333 GCA_964490525.1 uncultured Victivallales bacterium
GGGGCGCGGCTGCTTCGGCCCGCTGGTCGAGGCGTTTGGCACGGTGCCGAAGCCGGTGTGGATGACCGAGGGCTCCGCCGTCCGCGACATCACCGCCAATGGCATGTATCGCCACACCCTGCCCTCCGGCGACACCGAGAACGTCCGCGCCACCGGCGACCTGCTCTGCCGCTACGTCATCAGCCTCTTGGCCAACGCCACCGGGAAGATCTTCCTCTACTCGATGCATAGCCAGGGGCCGGTCAGCGGCCTGAACCCCGCCGATTGGCGCGTCTTGGTCACCACCGAGGGCGCGCTGCATCCCAGTGGCGCCGCCTTCTCGA
This sequence comes from uncultured Victivallales bacterium, assembly GCA_964490525.1. Lineage (GTDB taxonomy): Bacteria > Verrucomicrobiota > Lentisphaeria > Victivallales > CAZBDL01 > CAZBDL01. Next base: position 324 of record CAZBDL010000120.1, read on the forward strand.
ACATGGCTTATCTGTTGGAGGACAGGGTGTTCCGGTCGGTCAACGAGGTCGCCGATGGCGTCTTTGCCTATGCCTTTGCCGGTGCCGAGGGGGCCGTGACCGTGCTGGCGCCGAAGCCGGGCCATGCGAAGTTCGCCATCCCCGACCATGCCTATGACCTCTTCGGGAACCCCCTGCCGAGCGGGGCCGACCTGGGCTCCGAGATCGTCTATGTCGTTCCCGGAGAAATCCCGTCGGTGACGCCGTCCCCCGCGCCGTCCGAACCGGAGCAGGCGCCCGCTCCTGCCCAGGAGCGCAAAGGGTTCTGGCGCTGGCTGTTCGGGAAATGACGACACGGGGTTCCGGAAAAGTGGAAGGCAACTGGACATGTCCTCCAACCAAAAGGGAATTGCGATGAACCGGCATCCATGGGGTCGTCGTCTCTTTGGGAGCCTCCTCCTGGGGCTTGCCGCCTTGGCGCTGCCGGCGGCGGAGCCGAAAGGGATTCCCGTCATCGATGCCGTTTCGGCGCAGGGGTTCCGCTGCGTCGGCACCGATGGCCCGGATGGGGACTTCCGAACCGTGGAGGTCGCGGGGATGCCCTTTGCCAAGGCCTTGCGCGTGGCTTGTCCGGGGCGTGTCAATCCCCCCTACAAGGTCGAGTTGCGCTCCCCCGACAGCATCGCCCCGGTGCGCCAGGGTGACCTCGTGTACATGACCTTTGCGGCACGCTGCCTGTCGTCGGCCGACGAGTCCGGCGAGGCCCGGGTTGCCACCTACCTTCAGCTCAACCGGAAGCCGTGGGCGGGCGTCGCCTCCGAGAACTATGCCTGCTTCGGCAGCGATTGGCGCACCTTCCATGTCTCCGGCACCGCCAAGCAGGATTTCGCGGCGGGCGACCTGCAGGTAACCTTCCACCTCGGCTTCCAGCGGCAGACCGTCGAGATCGGCGGCCTGCGCGTGCTCAACCTCGGGCCGGATGCCGACCCGGCGGTCTTGCCGCAGACGGCGATCGATTATGCTGGCCGCGCCCCCGACGCCCCGTGGCGCGCCGCCGCCCAGGCCCGCATCGACCGGATCCGCCGGGGCGACCTGCGCATCCAGGTGCTCGGCGCCGATGGCCGTCCCTTGCCCGGGGCCAACGTGGCCATCCACATGCGCCACCATCTCTTCGGCTTCGGCTGCTTCAACGGCAACCGGGTCGGCATGCCGGGGGCGGACAACGACCGCATCCGCGAGCACGTCCTGCGCCTCTTCAACCAGTCCACGGTTCCCGTCTACTGGACCGACTGGGGCTGGGAGAAGCCCGGCTCCGCCGCGGCCGCCATCAAGACCGCCGACTGGTACCGGGAGAACGGCATCCGTGCCCGCGGCCACGCCCTCGTCTGGCCCGGCTGGAAATGGCTGCCCAAGCGAATCAAGGATTTGGCGGACGACCCCGGCGCGGCCCGCGACGAGGTCCTCAAGGCGGTCACGGACATCACCTCCACGATGAGGCCGCACGGCCTGGCGCTGATGGACGTCGTCAACGAGCCGATCAACAACCATGACCTGATGGATCTCATCGGCGAAGCCGAGATGGCCGAGTGGTTCAAGGCCGCCCACGCCGCCAATCCCGAGCTGAAGCTCTTCCTCAACGAGTGTCACCTCCTCACCGACGGCGGCTTCACCGAGGAGCGCCAGGAGAAGATCGAGGGTTTTCTCCGGCTCCTCCGCGAGAACGGCGCACCGATTCACGGGCTTGGCTGCCAGGGGCACTTTGGCCAGTCCCTCACCCCGCCCGAGAAGGTGCTGCGCATCCTCGACCGCTTCGCCGCGACCGGCCTCGACCTCGAGATCACCGAATTCGACATCAACACCCGTGACGAGCAGCTCCAGGCCGACTACCCCCGCGATTTCCTCACCGCCGTCTTCAGCCACCCCGCCGTCACCGGCTTCACCCTGTGGGGCTTCTGGGAAGGAGATCATTGGCGCCCCGACGGCGCGATGTACCGCAAGGACTGGAGCCCCAAGCCCAATGCCCAGGCCTACATCGACCTGGTCCTCGGGAAATGGCGCACTCCCGATGCCGACCTGGTCGCCGATGCCGACGGCTTCGTCAGCCTGCCCGCCGCCTACCACGGCGTCTATCAGGTCACGGTTGGCGCCCCCAACGGCGAAGAGGCGCAGCTCTCAAGCTATCACCATGGCCCGGAGTCCCGCGCCGTGGTCATCCGCATGGCCACGGCCAAGGCCCCGGGGTTCTGGAGGCATTTCAAGTTCTGGTGAACAGCATGGCGGATCCGAGGCGTCTCCCCTGGAGATCCTCGGTGCCCGCTGCAAGAGGTGAATACGCCATGGCACATGCAGCAGAAACGGTCATGCCGGACAAGACCGTGACCTACAAGGTGATCGCAGGCCTGGAGCTCAAGCTTCATGTTTTCATCCCTAAAGGGCACGCCCCGACCGACCGGTGCCCCGCCATCGTCTTTTTCTTCGGCGGAGGCTGGCATGCCGGCACGCCACGCCAATTCTATCCCCACTGCCAGCACCTCGCCGCTCGCGGCATGGTGGCGATGTCCGCCGAATATCGGGTCAAATCGAGAAACCACACGACGCCAGACGAGTGTGTGAAGGACGGGAAATCCGCGGTCAGGTGGATTCGTCGGCATGCCGGTGAACTCGGTGTCGACCCGGCCAGGATTGCCGCTGGCGGCGGCTCCGCCGGGGGCCACGTGGCGGCCGCCGCGGGCACGACCAAGGGATTCGACGAAGACGGCGAGGACCTGAGCGTCCGTTCCCGCCCGGACGCGCTGGTCCTCTTCAATCCGGTCTTTGACAACGGCCCGGGCGGCTATGGCCATGACCAGGTTCTCGCCTGTTGGGCGCAGTTCTCGCCGATGCACAACCTCGACGAGGACACCCCGCCGACAGTGGTCTTCCTCGGCACCGAAGACGAGCATGTGCCGGTGGCGACGGCCTTGGAATATAAGCGCCGGATGGAAGGCAAAGGCCGTCGTTGCGACCTGCACCTGTATGAGGGACAGCCCCATGGCTTCTTCAATTTCACGCACCGGGAGAACTACGCGCTGACCGTGGCCGAAATGGATCGTTTCCTGGTTTCGCTGGGATATCTGAACGGTGAACCCGGACAACCCTATGGGGGTGCGAAATGACGGTTGCCGCTTTCAGCATGACCGATCGAATCTCAAGCTCAACGCTCAAGCTCAACGCTCAACGCCGAACCCTCAACTCACAACAAGGAGATCCCGCAATGCGAACCCCGCACCTGGCGCTGGTCGCCACCATCGCCGCCGCCCTCGTCGTCCTGGCCGTCCCGGCCATGGCCGGGGAGACCCTGGTCGAACTGAATTTCCAGGACAAGACGGCGATCACCGCTGCCAATGTCACCAGCAATCCGGACAAGCCGAACGAGCGGGCCACCGGCACCATCCTGCGCCCGCTCTTCGACAACAGCGGCTGGGCCGAGGTATGGACCGAGTACACGGTCATGGCCGAGGACGGCAAGATGCCGTTCCAGCGCATCAAGGTCGTGAAGATCAATGCGGAGAGCGGTACCGGTGCCTGTGGCCAGGTGGTCTGCTTCCTGCCTGACCAGGTCGGGGCCGGGCGCTATCTGCTGACCCTCAAGGCGCGCGCCCCGGAGGCTGCCACCCTGGTCCTCAACCTCCGTCAACGCGGCCAGCCGTACACGTCGTTGTGGAACCAGAAGCTGGACTTGACCCCGGAAGGACTGGAGCAGTCCTTCGAGATCGCCGTCGAGGTCGCCGAAACCACGCCTGTCGCCCTCTACCTGCAGATGCCCAAGCCGGGCACCGTCGACCTCGCCAGGCTGAAGCTCGAGCGGAAATAGGCTGTCGCGGCGCTGCGTCCGCACGGCCGGGCACGTTCATCCCCTTCATAACGATGGCGTTGTCCAAGGCCGGGTTGCCCGTATCCATTGATCCATTTAGGGCGACCAAAGCCAGGAATCCGTGAATATGCCGGACAAGGAATTCCCCTTCACCGCCGACTACCCGTCGAGCGTGCTTGAAATCCCCATGGCCACCACCGAATGCCGCGCCGAGCGGGTGGTGGAGTGCGATGGCTTTGCCAATGCCGAGAGTCTGCTGAGGGTTGAGGGCGGAGCCGGCGTCGAAGGGCATGGTGAGCTGCTGCTCGACTTCGGGCGTGAGGTGGTGGGCTGGCTCGACCTGGAGCTGGTGTCGGACGGCGCCGCCAAACTGCGCCTGACCTACGGCGAGCATGCCGACGAGGCGCGGCGCGGCGAGCCGTCCCGCGTCCATTTCTACACCTTGCAGGAGGACATCTTCGAAACCGCGGGCGGCACTTGCGAATTTCGCTCGCATGGGCGCCGCGCCTTCCGCTACCTCAAGGTCTCTGCGGAGTCCGCAGGCCGCTTGAGCATCAAAGATTTGCGAATTTCGCACCGGCACGCCGCCGTGCCCCGTCAAGGCTCGTTCACCTGCTCCGACGAGCGGCTGAACCGGATCTGGGACGTCTGCCGCTACACCACCCTGCTCTGCATGCAGAACTACTACGAGGACGGCATCAAGCGCGACGGCCTGCTTTGGATCGGCGACTATCGTGTCCAGTATCTCTGCAACCTCGGCTGTTTCGGCGACCACCGCCTGGCGCGGAAGAGCCTCGCCATGATTGCCGCCAGCCAGCGCGCCGACGGCGCCATCCCCGCCTGCGCCGGCATCGGCGGCGGCAAGCAGCATCCCGACGTCATTGACTGCATGCCCGGCATCCCCAAATGGCCGGAACGCTGGATCCTGCTCAACTACATGACCGACTTCATCTCCGCCGTCGCGGAATTTGCGCTCCACAGCGGCGAGGACATCTCCGAGTTCATCCCCGTCGTTGCCCGCGCCGCCGACTACCTGGCCGACTGGGACGACTTCTCCCCGGAGACCTTGAAGAATCACTTCATCTCCGACGACAGCCTCACGCCGCCCGACGGCCAAAAGCCCTACCGCCCGGCGGCCGCGCTGCCCGTCCATCTCCATTGGGGGCTGGACACTGCCG
>CAZBDL010000120.1:5414-8827 GCA_964490525.1 uncultured Victivallales bacterium
ACACTGCCGCCGCGCTTCTCGCGGACGCCAATCCGGAACTCGCCGGGCGTTGCCGCGCCCGAGGTTGCGAACTTCGCACCATGCTTCATGCGAAATTCGCGCGTCGGGATGGATTGTTCCTCGATTTTGTGGAGAAAGACTTCGTGGGCTGGCACGCCAACGCCGTCGCAGTTTTGGCCGGCATGGTGGACGACCCGCGTCGGCATCTTGAAGCCCTGCTGGCGTGTCCGGACGCGCTCAAGCCTGAGATCGGCTTCCTGCGCTTCTGGACGCTCGATGCTCTCTTCGCAAACGGCTTCCACGAGGCCGCGCTCGAATCCATCCGTGACGCCTGGGGCAAAATCCTCGATGTCGGCCTTGGCACCTGCCCGGAGGCCGTCCGGGAAGCCCCATCCACCTATTTCGCGGCCCGCTCGCCTCTCAGCCTCTGCCACGGCTGGAGCGCGGGGCCCGCGTGGCTGCTGCCCCGTCACATCCTTGGCGTGCACCCGCTCGAGCCGGGCTGGCACGCGATCCGCTTCCGCCCCCGCCTCGCCGGACTCGCCCATGCGGAGTGCGTCATCCCCACGCCAAGGGGCATGCTTTCCATCCGTGCCGACGCCCAGGGCATGGCGGCCGCCGCCACCGTTGCGCTCGACGGCAAAGCGCTTGGCGCGTTCGTCTTCCGCCCCGAAGACGGCGAGTCCGAACTTTGGCTTGAGCCAAACGACAACCAATAGGTGGATCCATGGTAAAGGCAGTCCAATGCTGGGACGACGGCGTCGTCACTGACATCCGACTGACGGAGATATTGCGGAAGCACAACGCCAAGGCGACCTTCAACCTTAACCCCGGCTTCCATGGCGAAGCCCGGACTGCGGCCCGCTGGGCTGAGAAAGGATATTCCGGATGGTCGCACAAAGGATTTCTGCCCGGCAAGCTGGCAAGGCATGAGCTCCGGGACGTCTATGGCGGCTTCCAGGTCGCTTCCCACTGCATGCGGCACGAGGTTGCCGGCAACGTCCCCGACCCGGTGTTCATCCAATCGGCGGTCGATGCCAGGAGCTATCTTGAGGACATGTTCCAGCAGAAATGCGCGGGTTTCGCCTGGCCATGCGGACAATATACGCAAAGCACTGCGGATGCGTTGCTGGCCGCCGGGTTCGCCTATGGGCGCACCATTGCCAGCACAGGGCAGGTCGGCAATTTCGAGCACCCCATGATCCTCCATCCGTCCTGCCACTTCCAGGACAAGCTGTTCTACGACACGTTCGCCAAGGCCAAGGCGGAGAACGGCATCTTCTACTTCTGGGGCCATAGCTACGAGATGGTGGACTCACCTGGTCTATGGCGCCAATTCGAGGACAAGATCCAGTTCATTTCCGAGGACCCGGACGCAATCTGGTGCGATGTGGTTGACGTCGTCGCCAGCGCCGGTTGATGTGCCTGAATCCCCCCTGCGAGATTGACCAGCCAACAGGAGAGCCGTCATGCCGACCCGCAAGCCTCGTGCCTCGCGCCGATCCCCCGCATCGCCCCATGGCGGGTTCGTGGATGCCGCCGATTTTGGGTTTTCCCCTGGTGCGTCGGGCATGGTCAATGCCCAGGCGCTGCAGGCCGCCGTCGACGGCGGCGGCACGATCACCGTCAGCCGCCCCGGCATCTATCGGCTCGGCACCACCGTCTTCGTCGGCGGCCATACGGCCCTCCGCTTCGGCCACGGCGTCTTCCTGCAGAAGGTCGACGAGCAAGGCCCCTTCACGCATGTCCTGCTGAACAAGGGGGCTAGGCATCGGCGCTTCGACGAGCAGATCGCCATCGAGGGCCTGCAGATCCTCGTCAATGGCATCGATGTGCGGGACTTTTTGGTCTATGGCCTGCACGGCCAGCTCGCCTTCTTTTGCGTGCGGGATCTGCGCATCGAACGCTTCCGCTGCCTTGACCTCGGGCCGCGGCAGTACGCCATCCAGGTCTGCACCTTCGAGGACATCCTCATCGACGACGTCGTCATCAAGGGGGGCAAGGACGGGGTCCACCTCGGGCGCGGCAAGCGCTTCGCCTTGCGCCGCGGCATCTTCCAGACCTTCGACGACGCCGTCGCCCTGAATGCCCACGACTACGCGACCGGTAATCCGGAGCTGGGCTGGATCGAGGATGGCGTCGTCGAGCAGTGCCATGACCTTGATGCCCCCGAGACCACCGGCTTCTTCTGCCGCATCCTCGCCGGGGGATGGCCCGATTGGCGGCCCGGCATGGTGGTCCGCCAATCCGATTCGGTCGTCTCGGACGGCCGGGTCTACCGCGTCCAGGCCAAGCCCGATGGCACCCTCTACACGTCGCTGACGCCGCCAAGGCACGCCTCTGGCCGCGAGGTGCTTGACGGCATCTGCTGGGGCGTCGTCCAGGACGACGCCGTCCATACCGCCGGCGTCAGGAATGTCGTCTTCCGCGACATTGTCCTGGCCAAGCCCAGGATCGGCTTCTCGGTGCACTTTGATGACGATGTGTACAGCCGGTCCTGCTATCCGGGGGCGCCGGTGCCCGTGCAGCGGCAGCTGATGCTGGAGAATGTCGTCGTCGCCCATGGCCGACGTTGTCCGCTGATCTCGATCGACACCCCCGTCGATGTCGTCGCCATCGCCTCGTCCAGGATCGGGGACAACCCCATCGTCTTCCGCGGCGACGGGGCCGTGCCGGAGCATGGCCGGACGACGGTCGACATGCGCGGTTGCGTCTTTGGCCATGACGGGCCGATGGACCTGCTGGTCAATGGCATCCCCGGCAAGGAAATCGCCTTCAGGACCAGCGCGAGCATCGAGCTGTCGCCGGGATTTTCGGCCCGCGTGGTGCCCGGCCCGGGCCAGGTTCAGGTCCAGTCCGACCTGACCGGCTTGCGGAAGGACGGAACGCCCAACTCCCAACGCTCAACCAACTCGCTTTAGCCTTGAACGTTGAGTGTTGAATGTTGAGCGTTGAGCGTTGAGCGTTTGGGCTGGCGTCAAGACTATTGTACGACCATTGGTATGTTCCGGTGCACGAAGGACCAGTCGATGGACGAGAACCTGACCGCACCGCCGGATCCGCTGCCCTTGTCCCCGGTATCCGACCCGCAGCCGGTGATCCAGGCGGCCATCGATGCCGTCGCGGCGGCGGGCGGCGGCATGGTGACGATTCCTGCGGGCATCTGGGAATGCGGTACGATCCACCTGCGCTCCGGCCTCCATCTGCATTTGGCCGAAGGCGCGGTGCTGCGCATGTCGCGCGAGCCCGCCCGGTTCCCGGTGATTGTGCCGCACATCCCCAAGCCGCCCGGGCGCATCCAGGCCATGCTCTGGGGCGAGGGCTGCGAGGACCTCGTCGTTTCCGGGCCGGGGACAATCGACGGTGACCGGCCGGAGCCGTTAGCCTACCGGGATTCCCTGGCCATCGATTTT
>CAZBDL010000121.1:0-8787 GCA_964490525.1 uncultured Victivallales bacterium
AGACCGGCGTGACCGGCGACATCGTCATCGACAACGGCGTCGGCCTGGCGGTGATCGCCGAGCCGCCGCCCGCGCCGTAAGCCCCAATCCGCCCCCTCCTCTTTTTCTGGGGGGGCGGGGAACGGACCAAACGGACCAAACGGACGAACACGGCCCCCGTATGCCGGTTTCGCCGAAACCGGCACGGCCCCCGACGGCGCCCCGCGCCCCACCCGCCGCCACCCCGCTGCGCTCTCGGCGCAAGCGCCATACGCCTTGCCGCCACCACGCCGCGCTTTCGGAAAGCACCATACGCCTGCCCGCGGTGGGGTCATCGGGGGCCTTTCATTTAGCGGATCATGGTCTACAGTTCGGGGCATGGCCAGCCGAGCACATCTTCATGCGACCGACATCTTGCCCGCGCCGCAGCAGTTGGCGGTCGGCGAGGGGCGTCTGGCCTTGTCCGGGCTGGCGGTGCGGGTCGGGGCGGCGGGGGATGACCTGGCGGGGATCGGTGAGGTCCTGGGGGCGGTCGGCTGCGTGGTGGCGGGGGGGCATGCGGTTCCCGGCGAATTTGTGGCGGGCGACCCGGGGCCGCCGCTGACGCCGCCGCTGACGCCGGAAAGCTACGTCTTGCGCACGACGCCGCAGGGGATCCGGGCCTCGGCCCACGATACCGCGGGGCTGTACTATGCGGCGCAGACCCTGGCCCAGCTGGGGCGCCGGTTCGCGGGGAGCGTGCCGTCATCGGAGATCACCGATTGGCCGGACCTGCCGGTGCGCGGCTATAGCGACGACATTTCCCGGGGCCAGGTCTCGCGTCCGGAGGACTTTGCGCGGATCCTGCGCCTGATGGGGCGGTGGAAGCTGAATCTCTACACGCCGTATCTTGAGGACATGCTTGAGCTGGCCTCGCATCCGGACATCGGGGCCGGGCGCGGGCGGCTGACCCCGGCGGACTTGGCGGCGCTGCACCGGGAGGCGGCGCGCCACCACATCCGGATCATGCCGACCTTCTGCCTGCTGGGGCACTGCGAGAACCTGCTGCGCCTGCCTGCCTACCGGCATCTGGCCCGGGAGGTGCCCCACTTGGCGTCGAGCTTCGATGTGCGCAACCCGGCGCTGCGTCCGTTCCTGCGCGAGGTCATCCGCGACGCCTGCGCGCTGTTTCCGGATCCGTGGTTCCACGCGGGCTGCGACGAGGTGCGGGGGCTGACGGCGGAGGAGTACTGCGACCACCTGGCTTGGCTGGCGGAGGAATTGCGCGGGCATGGCAAGCGGCTGGTGGTGTACTACGACATGTTCCTGAACCACTACGGGCATGCGGCGGCTGAGCGCCTGGCCGAGGATGTCCTCTTCGTGAACTGGAACTATGCCTCACTGGAGACCTTCCCGGGCGAGGCGGAGCTGGGTCGCAGCCGCCATGGGCACCTGGTGATGGCGGGGCTGTCCTCGTGGGGACGGCTCGCTGCCGATGCCGGGGCGGCGGCCGGGAACATCCGGCATCTGGTGGCGGCGGGGCGGGCCCACCATGCTGGCGGGGCGCTGGTCTCGGGCTGGGGCGACGACGGCTACGAGAACCAGCGCGGGGCGACCTGGCACCTGGTGGCGTACTTTGCGGAGCAGGCGTGGCGCGGGCTGGACCAGAAGCTGGGCGTCTTCCTGCCGCGCTTCAACCGCGATTTCCATGGGCATCCGCTGCGCCGCCTGAACCGTGGCTTGGCGGTGCTTTCGGAGGGGGAGCTGGCGGAGCTGAAGCGCTGGTCGCTGTGGCACGCCACGGCGTCCGCCCTGGAACGCCTGGTGGCGGAGCGTCCGGAGCTGGGGGCGGCGGCGCGCGACCTGCGCAACCGTCTGCGGCGGGTGCATGCCGACCTGCGCCATGCGGCGCGCCAGGCGGTCGGTGAGCGGGAGCATCTGGATCATCATCGCCACGCCCTGCGCCGCACGGAGGACATGGTAGATCGCATCCTTTTGGCGGAGAGGGCGTTGCGTCATCGCCGCAGCGGCCGGACGGCGCTGCTGAAGAAGGCGGGCCGTCATGCCGCCGCCCGGCTGGCGGCCGACCGCGACCGGTATGCCGGGCTGTGGCTGCGGCACAACCGTCCCGAGGGGCTTGCCGTTTCGCTTGCCTGGTACGACCGATTGGCGGAGGACTACCGCCGTCTGCATCGTCCCCGGCAGCGGCAGGCGGGGAGCCAAATCCTGGGGATGGCGGAGGTGCTGTCCGAGACGCCGAACGAGCTGGCGGGGATTCCCGCCGGGGATGTCGTGCTGGGCGGCAGCCTTTTCCGGGTGGGCGACCGGCCGATGAGCCGGGCGCTGCGTCCGGGCGACGAGCTGGTTCTGCCGTTGTCGCGTCCTCGCCGCCTGCGCGACCTTTCGCTGCTGCTGGCCGCGGCCCATGTCCCGGCCGGGGAGCTGCCGGCGCTGCGGGTCGAAGTGCGGCGTGGCGACCGGATCCTCTTTGCCGAGGATCTGCTGACGCGCCGCCATGTCCCCGACTGGTACGCTCCGCTCGGCAACATCTGGGCGGGGTCGGGCATGTGCTTCGTCGATCCGGCCCGCGTCGGGCTGGCCTGGGAGGGCATCGGCTTTCCGCACGGGGGGCATTTTGGGGCCTACCGTGTGCATGGCTTTGCGCTGCCGCGCCGGGGCCCGGCCCCGGACCAGTTGGTGTTCCGGTCGCTGGCTCCGGCAGGGCCGTTGGCCATCCACCTGCTGGCGGTGACCTTGCATCCGGGCGTGGCCGCGGAGGCGTGAGGGTACGGCGGCAGGTCCGGATGGCCCGGGCGATTGACGCGGTATAGTAACCGCCCAAGGAAGCCAAGGAGCCGGGCATGCGGATTGCGGTGCTGAAGAAGGACTACGACCAATGGGGGGGCGGGGCGGAGCGCTACGCGGTCAACGCCTGTTCGCGCCTGGCGCGGCGCGGACACCGCATCACGGTGCTGTCCGAGTCCTTTGCGGCGGATCCGGTTCCCGAGCTGCACCATCAGCCGGTGCCACGGATCCTGCGCGACGGCTTCAGCCGCACCACCGCCTTCCATCGGCGGGTGCAGAAGACCTTGCGTCCCGGGGAGTTCGACCTGACCTTGGCGCTGTCGCGGACCTGGCCATGCGACATCTTCCGGGTGGCCGAGTCGATCGAGGGCTGCTGGGTGGGGCTGCGCTATCCATGGTGGCAATGGCTCAATCCCCGGCATCTCGGGATCCACCGGCTGGACCGGCAGATGTACGATCCGCGGCATGTCCGGGCGGTGCTCTGCAATGCCGAGCTGACCCGTCGGCAGATCCTGGCGGCCTATCCCTTTCCGGCGGCGCGGGTGCGGGTCATCCGCAACGGCGTCGACCAGGCCCGCTTCCGGCCGGCGTCGGCGGTGGACGAGCGGGCGGCGGGGCGGGCGCGGCTGGGGATTGCCGAGGATGCCCTGGCGTTGATGTTCGCGGCGGCGAACTTCCGCAGCAAGGGGCTGGAATATGCCATCCGGGGGTTGGCGGCGCTGCCGGCGGCGCTGCGGGCCCGGGCGGTGCTGCTGGTGCTGGGCGGCCATGATCCCGCTTGGTTCCGGGAGCTGGCGGTGCGGCTGGGGGTGGCCGGGCAGGTCCGCTTCGAGGGCAAGCGCGAGACCATGCCGGACTACTACCGGGCGGCCGACCTGTTCTTCTATCCGACCATCTACGAGCCGTGCGCGAACGTCTGCCTGGAGGCCCTGGCCTGTGGCCTGCCGGTGCTGACGACGGCGCTGAACGGGGCGGCCGAGCTGGTCGTCCACGGCGAGAACGGCTATGTCGTCGCCGACTGCCATCGCCAGGACGAGATGGTGGCGCTGATCGCTGACTTCGCGGCCCTGCCGGTGGCGCGGCGCCAGGCCATGGGCGAGGCGGCGGCCCGGGCCGGGGCGACCTGCGACTGGGAGCGCCATGCCGATGCCCTCGACGCGCTGGTCCAGGAGGTCGCGGCGGAGAAGCGCGGCCAGAGGGAAGGGGCGCCATGACCATTGCCGTCGAGACCTGGGACGACGGGCGTGTCCGGCTCAATGCGAACTTCGCGGAGCTGCTCCGGGACAACGGGCTGACCACCGCCCAGGCCCTCTGGGACCTGCCCGGGGAGAGCGTCAAGAAATACCTCCGCGAGCGTGGCACGGAGCGTTCAGTCCTGAGGGGTGCCGATGGACGGCCGGTCGAGGTTTTCGTCAAGCGCTTCCTGCCGCTGCCCGTCAAGGAGTACCTGAAGGGCTGGCTCGGCGGCAAGCCGGTCTTTGCCGATGGCGCGATCCACGAGTGGGAGGCGATCCTTGCCTTCCACCGGGAAGGGTTGGCGACGATGGTGCCGGTCGCTGCGGCGGCGTTGGCGGACGGCCGCACCTGCTGCCTGACCCTTGGTCTTGGCGAGCATGTCCGCGCCTCGGACTTGCTCCCCCGGCTGGCGGCGGCGGGGGTGTCGGCGCGGCCCCGGCGGCTGGCCCTGATCCAGGCCATCGCCGGACTGGTCGGGGGCATGCACGCCGCCCGGCTCGCCCATCAGGACTGCTATCTGGTGCATCTCTTCGTCAAGGAGGCCGAGGGTGATGCCGTCTACCTCATGGATCTGCAACGCACCATCTTTCCCCGGAGCTTCCGGCGGCGCTGGCAGGTCAAGGATTTGGGGCAGCTCCTCTTCTCGGTGCGCGGGGCCCTTTCCCGCACCGACCTGCTGCGTTTCTGGCAGGCCTATGCGGCGCGGGTGGACGCCGCCCTCTACCGTGACCGGAGCTTTCGGCACGCGGTCGCGGCCAAGGCCGCCGTCATCCGCCGCCGCGACGACCGCCAGAAGCGATGACGATTGGGCCATTTCACGACCGGCAAGCAACCAGCCAAGGGAACGCGCCATCCGATGAAGATCGACCTGCATGTCCATAGCAGCGAGCGTTCGGCCTGTTCGCGGGCGGGGATCGCCGAGATGATCGCGGCGGCGATCGCGGCGGGCCTGGACGGCATCGCGGTCACCGACCACGAGCGCCTGGTGCCGTCGGCGGAGCTGATCGAGCTGAACCGCCAGCATGCGCCGTTCCGGATTTTCCGGGGCATCGAGCGGCACATCCCGGAGGACGTCGTGGTCCTGGGGGTCGATGATCCGGAGCTGGAGACGGTCGACGACTACGAGCGGCTGGTGGCGCTGGCGCGGCGATGGGGGGGATATGTCATCCTGGCGCATCCGTTCCGCTATGCCGGGACGGTGGGGCTGCCGGTGGACCGGACCCCGCCGGACGCGGTCGAGGTCCATTCGCTGAACACGGGCCGCGATGACGAGCCGTTGATAGCCGGGCTCATCGGTCGGCTGGGTGCGCGGGCGATCGTGGCCTCGGACGCGCATGACGCGGTCAATGTCGGGGCGTATCACATTGTGCTGGCGCGTCAGGTCGGAAGCGACGCCGAGCTGGTGGCGGAGCTGCGGCGCGGGGCGTTTTCGCTGGGCAGCCGTCCGGAGCGGCTGGCAGCGCTGAATGCGGAGATCGCGCAACGTGAGGCCGAGATCCGGACGATGATCGCGGCGGGGACCAGCCGGGAGGAGTATGCGCGGCGCACCGGCCAGTGGGAGGGCTGCTATGACCGGGTGGCCATGGGCAAGTCCTATCAGATCTAGGGTTGGCCGACGAGGAGGCGATAGGCCATGGAGCTGAATGCCTGGCTGTGTTGGATCCTGCTGATGGTGGGGGCGCTGCACCTGGGCCTGGTCGCCTTCGTCTGGCGCTACCGCGGCGTCCCCGGGGGCATGCCCTTCATGCTGGCGATGGTCGCCGGCGCCGGCTGGGCGATTAGCTTTGGCCTGCCCTTGGGTCAGCCCGACCTGGACTTGGCCATGCTGGTCAGCCAGGCCCGGTTTGCGGTTCTTGCGTTCATGGGGCCGGCCCTCTTCCTGATGCTGCTCGAGCACAGTCGCCAGGAGTTCGTCCGCGACTGGTGGCTGTTGACGGTAATCATGGCCATCCCGGCGATCACCGTCGGGCTGAGCCTCACCATGCCTTGGCATGCGTTGATGCGCTACGACTTCCATCTCGTCGTCATGGGCGAGGTAATCGGCGTGGGCTATCGGGAAGGGCCGTGGTACCAGGTGCATGCCCTGTACACCAACCTGCTGATCATCCTCGGGGTGGGCATGGCGCTCTCGTCGATGCGCGGGCGTAGCCTGATCTATCGTCGGCAGATGCGGACGCTGGCGCTGGCGCCGCTGCTGCCGCTGGTCCTGAACATCGCCTTTGCCGCGGGGGTCTGGCCGGCGCCGGTGCTCAACCTGGCTCCATTCTCGCTGCTGGTCTCGGGCGGCATGATGGCCACGGCCATGTTCCGCTACCGCGCCTTCGACCTGCGGCCCCAGGCCGTCAGCGCGGCGGTCGCCCAGATGCAGGACGCCTTCATCCTGACGGACGCCCGGGGACGCCTCCTGGACCTGAACGGGGCGGCGGAGCTGATGCTGGGCATGCCCGAGGGCCAGGCCGTTGGCCAGGAGCTTGGCGTGCTGTTTATCGGTTGGCCCGAGGCCCGTGCCCTGATGGCGCGTGAGGACGAGGCCTTTCAGGACGAGATCGCCTGCTGCCCGGAGGTGCCGGAAGGGGCGGCCTTCTACGATGTGCGGGTGGCGCCGGTGAAGGCGGGGGACGGCTTGGTGGTCGGTCGGGTATACCTGTTCCGGGACATCACCGACCGCAAGCACATGGAGGAGCGGCTGGCCCTGTCCCTGGTGCGCGAGCGGGAACTGCATCAGCTCAAGTCGACCTTCGTGAGCCTGGTCTCGCACGAGTTCCGCACGCCGCTGGCGACGCTGCAAGGGGCAGCGGACCTGCTTGGGGAACACTTCGGCAGCGCCGACCCGGCGATCCGCCAGCGCAGCCTCGACTCGATCCGCAACCAGGTCCGGCGGCTGAGCGCCCTGCTCGACCAGGCCACGGCGATGAACCGCCTGGAGGAGGGGCAGGTGCCGTTCTCGCCCCAGCCGGTGGCGGCGACGGAACTGATCCGCAACTGGTGTGCGGTGGAGGCGTTGACGGCAGGACGGCCCGGCGATGTGCGGGTTGAGGCGGGTTCCATGCCGGACGGCAAGGTCGAGCTTGACCCGTTCCTCTGCGAGTGTATGGTCAGCAACCTGGTCGCCAATGCCCTGAAGTACTCGTCGCCGGGATCGCCGGTGCGGGTGTTGGTGCGGCATGACGGCCGGCGGCTGTCGGTGGCGGTCACCGACCGGGGCATCGGCATTCCCGACGGGCTGTTGCCGGTGCTGTTCCAGCCGTTTCATCGGGGCGCGAACGTGGGCCGGGTCAAGGGCACGGGGGTGGGCTTGTTCCTGGTCCGGCGCTGTGCCGAACTGCACCGGGGATCGGTCAAGGTCAGCCAAGGCGAAGGCGGCACCTGCTTCACGCTGGTGCTGCCGGCGCCGCCAGCGGAGGCGTCGTCATGAGCCCGAAGGTGTGGAGGGACAAGCGGGATGCGCGGCCGGTGGTGATGGTCGACGACGATCCCGAACTGCTCGCCACCTATGCGGACCTGCTGCGGCTGGGCGGGTTCGGCGAGGTGGTCGACTGTGGCGACGGCGAGGCGGCCTTGGCCGTGGTCGCCAAGCGGGGCGCGGCGGCGGTGGTCCTCGACCTGGGCCTCCAGGGAATGGGTGGCCAGGAGGTGCTGGCCCACCTTGCCGAGCGGCATCCGGAGGTGCCGGTGGTCGTCGTCACCGGCAACAGCCAGGTCGAGACCGCCATCGCCTGCATGCGCCAAGGCGCCTTCGACTACCTGGTCAAGCCGGTGCCCCGGGACCGGCTGCATTCGGTGATCCGCAAAGCCATCGAGATGAGCGATTTGCGCAACGAGGCCGACCGCCTGCGCCGGAGCCTGCTCTCGGAGACGCTGCAGCATCCGGAGGCTTTCGCCGACCTGGTCACCGGCGACCGCGGCATGCTGGCGGTGATGCGCTACGTCGAGGCGGTCGCGCCCAGCATCAATCCCCTCCTCGTCACCGGCGAGACCGGCACCGGCAAGGAGCTCGTCGCGCGCTCCTGCCATGTCCTCAGCGGCTTGGGCGGCGAGTTCATCGCTGTCAACGTCGCCGGCCTTGACGAGCAGCTCTTTGCCGACACCCTCTTTGGCCATCGCCGCGGCGCCTTCACCGGCGCGAACACGTCCCGTGACGGCCTCCTCGCCAAGGCCGAGGGCGGCACCTTGGTCCTGGACGAAGTCGGCGACCTCCAGCCAGGCAGCCAGGTCAAGCTGCTGCGCGTCCTCCAGGAACGCGAATATCTCCCCCTGGGCGCCGACCAGGCCCTGCCGGTGAGGGCCCGCATCGTCGCCACCACCAACCATTCCCTTGCTTCCCTGCGTGACCCCGACCGCTTCCGCCAGGACCTCTTCTACCGCCTCGCCGTCCACCATGTCCATGTCCCCCCTCTGCGCGAGCGTCGCGACGACGTGCCGCTGCTCTGGGCGCACTTCCTGGCACGACAGGCGACCGTCCAGGGACGGCCGATTCCGGACGTTTCGCCGGACCTTGTCGACCTGCTCATGGCCTATGCCTTTCCCGGCAATGTGCGCGAGCTTGAGAGTCTGGCCACCGAAGCGTTCAACACCGCCGTCGATGGACGAATCGAGGTCACGGCCCTCCGCCACCGACTGGCTACGGACGCCCCTGCCGCCGCGCTGCCGTCATCCCCGCCGTCGTCGGCGGGGCCGGGCGGCGAGACGCCTCTGTCGGCCGTGGATGCCGAAGCGCCGATCCATTTCGGCGAGTCTCGGCCGATCGCGGCGTACGCGAGAGCGACCTGAAGCTGCGTCGCGGAGAGG